>PQAM01000007.1 GCA_003104975.1 Candidatus Methylomirabilota bacterium | reverse complement strand
TCCGCGCTACCGGGGGAAGATCAATCCCGCATGAGAGAGGGCAATGCATGAGTTTGGACAAAGATCTAAGCGAAGCCCCCAAGTCGCGGCAACTTTGTGTCGTACACTGATCGGCATAATCAGCCTCTAATTCGCACGTATGTTCGACCAGACCTCGCGATAGAAACACCGTTCTTGACGACAAAGGCCTCGATCCAATGTGTCCCTGCGTATAAAGTTGTTTCCCACCTAACGCGGCCATAAGGACCTTCACCATCATAGAAGCTACCTCTTAGTCCGGTGGCCCTTCGCGCTTCATCACCAGTGTTCACAACCTGCCAGTGGACCTCATACGGTTCGGGAGCGTTTGTGGTGGCTTCGAAGCGCAAAGCGATTTCTTTCGGTACTGATCGGGAGGTGAGCCCCCACAGTTTTTTAGAGTGACGAAGCTTTGGATAAACTGCACCTTTCAAACTCGCCTTGTATTGTCTTTGTTCTGGCCAGATAGACCCTTGGCAGTGACTTGCGTCAGCCAGTGCCGGCACGTTGTCGGAACTGACCGCCCGGGCTGCGGGAACGTTACCTGAGACTATACCCAAGGACTTTGTAATTGTGGCACTGCCAAGTGCGGGCGACAGAGCCTTCGCTACCTCATCCAGTCTTCCTGCCTGCATAGCACTGCTGAAGCCTTCTCGAAGTTTTTCCAGCCATGCGAAGAAAGCGCGAGGGCGCTCTACGTCTTCGTTCCACTTGTCTGCAAAATTTTCCTCCGGATCCACCGGATTAATAATTGACCATTTCCCATCGCGGCGCTCGATGAAGCGTGCCATATCACGGATCATATCCACGAGTGCATCCCAAAGATCTTCCTGGTTGCGGTACGCTTTAGCTGCAAGGGTCGTAATAATAATTGAGGCGGGTTTGTTGTCTTGATCGTTCTGAAAGTGGGAGTTCCTATGCCGTTTCAATATCTGAATCGCCCGCTGCAACGGAGTTTTTACTTGCCACTCTGGGACCTCCTCTACGTTCACTTGGTAGGATTTCGCCAGTGCGGCTCTCTTTTCTTCAAAGATCACCTTCATACGATCATAGAACCAATCTGCATAGGCAATGGGATTGCTCTTCTGCCACCTTACAAGATCCGTGTCTGTCAGCAAAATGGCAACAGGAGGCCGCTCCATGTTGGGAATCGCAGGAAGCACATCCATATGAAATTGTTCTCGGAAGTTGAGGGTCCAGCATCGGCGACCAGACTCCAAGATTTGCGCAATATCTTCGCGCTTCTTCAAACGGTCGCCTATCATCTGTCTCAGCAATTTCTGGGTAACATTCTGCTTCTCGATTTTTAGGCGACAGACCAGATCGATGTCATACTCGTCTTTGTCAGTAAGCGGCTTGATCATCGTACCGATTCGGAACGATCCTTGCGGATAGATTTCCGGAGAATAACTTTGTAGTTCCGAATCCTCGGAGGCTAACCACACACCCACATCTTCATATTTTAGGACTGCATCCTCGTAGAGATGCTGTGGAATGTCCAACGACTCAGCGATGGCCCTAAGAAGTTCGCCAAGTTGGTTTTGAGACATTATCTGCATATCGTCCTCCATTCTCATAATCACGTGTAGCAAGGGGTATATGGTGCGGCAATATGAGGTTTGAATTTCTTCTCAAACCTCGGAGCGAAGACCCGGCTTTCGTGTGCGGCCTTTGCCAGCAGATCGTCAACGCTGGCTTTATCCATGGCAAAGAGCCCATCTGGAACTTTCGGGTCAAGTCGCTCCACCTTACCTTCACCCAGCAAATGCTGCGCTTGCTTCGTAACGCCCAGACTTTGACCTCGCATGAAGACGTCTACTGCGGAGGCCGCCCAGCGCAACTTCCCGCCCCAGTCGAGTCGCCTCGGTCGGAGGATTACCGGATCGGACGTACCGAGGCTGAGAACCGACACTGCCTTTAGATTGACACCCAACACACTGACGGCTTCGATGATACCGACCATAGTCGGGTTATTTGCCCACACTCCACCATCGACTAGGCGGATGGAATTGACTTCTCGGCACGAAGGAAAATAGGTGGGGGCAGCGCTTGTCGCAAGCGCTGCCTTCCACATGAATTCCTTATAGTCACGCCTCAACCGTTCATGGTGGGGCGTCTTGAAGAGGTATACATCGTCCTCGCCCAAATTGTACGCTGGAATTACAAGTCTCTTCTTGCTATCAGCGAGTCGCTTATCGCGAAAGATTTTCTTAAGAGCATCGCGGAGTGGCGCTTGTGGAAACTTGTGGAGCAACCAGTGCTTGAAGGAACGAGCCTTGAAACGATTTCCGAAAATACCCGGTCCTTTGTCGACGTAGAATTCTACTACCTCTCGGGGCCTCAAACCCAGACCCAGCCCCAATGCAATAATTCCACCGGTCGAAGTCCCAGTGATCAAGTCGAAGTGGTCAACTACGCTAATATCGAGGTCTCCTTCGATCGCTGCGAGAACGGCAGCAGAAAAGAGACCCTTAATCCCACCACCATCGAGAGACAGAATCTGGAAGCGCTCTGGCACCGGTTCAGTCATCTTGGTTCTTGTCTGTCATCCTTCTGATTCGATGCGATTTGCTTTTCTCTGTTCTTTTCATTGTCTCCCTAAAACTCAAGCTCTCGCAAAGGTACCACAATGCTGTGGCCCCGCAGCTTTTTCAGCATGACCTCATCAGCCGTGATGAGCGGGTAGCCCAAGTGCTCGGCAAGCGCGACATAAAGCGCGTCATAGATGGTGATCTTATAGGCCCAGGCAATGGCGTTGGCTTTACGCAGGAGTTGAAAATCAGCAGCTCTGATGGTGAGGTGTAGCCCTTCGAGCCCGGCGATGGCTCTTGCTCCATGCTCCTCTGTAGCCCGTGAACCGAAAGGGATAGCGTTGAGTACCTCCAAGAAGGTGAGCTCAGTCCCATAGATAGTGCAGCGCCCTGATGTATGGAACTCTTTGAGCGCCAGAGCCCGGTCTCGGTCAGGTTCATCGCGCTCCACAAACCATTTGGTGAGAACAGACGCATCTACCACGTAGCCTTGGTGGTATGCAGGTATCATCGCTCGCCTTTCAGATTGGTGTCGCGAAAGCGGCGAATGATGGCTACGGGATCCCAATCCCCAAGCTCTTTGGCCAGTTCGTCGATTCTACGGGAGGCCTCTCTCATCTCTTGCCGCTTTTCCTCTTCTTCCCGCTTTTTCCGTTTCGCCTGCAAGTATTCTTCTAATGCAGTCGTAATGAGAGCGCTGCGATTAGTGCCCTCATCTTTTGCTTCCTCGTTGATTTGATCGAGTAATTCGTCTTTCAAGAACACATTGACACGCGCCATGACGTACCTCCTGTAACATATACTAGGCGTACCAATGGTGTGTTGTCAAGTATGTTCGAGTCCCTAAGAATAGAGGGTGATTGCGCAGCTCATTCATGTGTCTGTCATTGCGAGCACCCGCAGGGTGCACCGCAATCTCACCGTAGTTGCCCCGAACGACTGTGAGATTGCTTCGGCTTCGCCTCGCAATGACACGGGAGACTTTCGCAACAGTGACGGCAGTGAATGCTACCGTCCTATCAAGCCATTCGACCTACCGGTTCACGCACTAATACGTCAAGAGTCAAGAATGTCGAGAAGTTGCGAGGGAGTGAGGGATACTTATACATGACGCCACAAATCTCAGGCAGTTCGTCATTCCGGGCTTGACCCCGGATCGAGTCCGGGGCAGGCTCCGGAATCCAGGGCTTTTCTGGATTCCCGCTTTCGCGGGAATGACGGCTATTGTTGCGATTTATGATGCCGCATATAGGTGAGCGTGACCGTGTGGTTACATCCGTTCTGGGGCGGAGACGCCCAGCAGGCCGAGGGCGTTGGCCATGACCACGCGAAGGGCGGCGACCAGCGCCAGGCGGGCGCGCGTGAGGTCCCGATCGGCGGAGATGATCCGGTGGCGGGTATAGTAGCCGTGAAATCGCGCGGCGAGGTCGTGCAGGTAGGTGGTGAGCCGGTGCGGCTCCAGGGCCTGTGCTGCCCCGATCACCAGTTCGGGGTAGAGCGCCAGTTGCTTGATCAACCCGATCTCTTCCGGCAGATCAAGCCGCCCGAGGTCGTCCTCAGACGATGGGACCGCAAACTGCGCCTTTGCCGCCTCCCGGAGGATCCCGCACAGACGGGTGTGGGCGTATTGTACGTAGTAGACCGGGTTCTCCTCCGACGCCGACTTGACGAGCTCCAAATCAAAGTCCAACTGGCTGTCGCACCGTCTGGTGAGGAAGGTAAAGCGCGCCGCATCCCGTCCTACCTCCTCGACCAGCTCGCCCATCGTCACAAACTGTCCCGCCCGCTTGGACATCCGGACCTGTTCGGTCCCGCGCATCAGGCGGACAAGCTGTACAATGAGGATACGCAGCGCCTCCGGTGGATGGCCAAGCGCCTGCATGGCCGCCTGCATCCGGGGCACATAGCCGTGATGATCCGGCCCCCACAGGTCGATCACCTGCTCGAACCCGCGGGCGAACTTGTCCTGGTGATAGGCGATATCCGGTAAGAAATAGGTGATCTCGCCGTCGCCCTTCACGAGAACCCGGTCTTTGTCGTCGCCAAAGAGGGTTGAGCGAAACCACAGGGCCCCTTCATGCTCATATAGCAAATCGCGCGCCTTTAACGCGTCCAGTATTCGCTGCGTCTCGCCCCCTTCCCGCAACTCGCGCTCGCTGAACCACCGATCAAAGGTCACCCCGTATGCTTCCAGCGCGGCCCGCTGCCAGTCAAGGATTCGCGCCACCGCAAAACGGCCCAATCGATCGCGTCGCTCCGGCTCCGGCGCTGAGAGCGACGCCGGCCCATAGCGCTCGAAATAGTCGCGGGCCAGATCGACCAGATACTCGCCGGGATAGGCGTCCTCCGGCATCGGGCACTCCTCGCCCTGCAGTTGACGGCACCGGACCTCCATCGCCAAGGCCAAATTACGGAACTGGTTCCCTGCATCGTTGACGTAATACTCTCGGTGGGGGCGATAGCCGACGGCCTCCAGAAGCCGGGCGATGGCGTCACCGACCGCCGCAGCCCGGGCATTGACGACGACGAGCGGTCCTGTTGGGTTGGCACTGACAAACTCCACGAGTACACGGCGTCCTCCGCCGATGTCAGCCCTTCCATATACCGATCCGGACCGCAGCACCTCGTGAACGAGCTGATGCCAGAACGGTTTTGCGATGAAGAAGTTCAGATAGCCGGCGCCCGCCACCTCGACACGATCCACGAGATCGGCAGGAAAGGTCGCGGAGGACGCCAACTGCTGCGCGATCTCGCGAGGTTTCCGCTTCAGTATCTTCGCCAAACCGAAGGCCAGCGTCGTTGACAGATCACCGAAGGCCGGGTCAGCCGGATATTCCCACGTCGGCGATGCCGGGACGTCCTGCGGGAGTCCCGCTTCGAAGCCGGCCTGCTTGACGACCGTCAGCAGCGACTCAGTGAGATGTGCCTTCAGAGTACGAATCACAGGATGAGCAATGTTTCCTATTGAGTCTTGCATAAGTAACGAAACACGATTTGCTCGCTTATCCGTTCAGCCTGAGCCCGTCGAAGGCCGTTCCGCTCACGGTTCGACAAGCTCACCATGAACGGAAGCACCGGGGACTACATTACTGATGCAAGCTTCAATAATTCGGAGTGGGAACGTGAAATGTTGGCATCACTGGAAAGCGTCAGATGGCCCTAACCGAATCGTGATCATCGCGTAACGGGGTAACCTTGCTTCAACCAGGCCCGTGTTCCCCCTTCGAGGTTATACAGCCGGGTCCTGCCGACCGCCGCCGCGACCTCGCAGGCCACCGCGCTTCGGATTCCTTCAGCGCATACAAAGATGATACCATCCTGCTTGAGCAGGTCTCGCGGACGATTCATCAATGTGGCCAAGGGGATGTGTACGGCCTCGGCAATGTGTCCTTGATTCCACTCGGCCGATTCCCGAACATCAATGACCACCATACCCCCTGCTTCGATCAGATTCTTGGCCGTCTCAACGTTGATGCGTTCAAACGGATCTCGATACTCTTCTGTCGACTCCATGACGCCCCTCGCAAAGGTGACCAATGTTGCCATAAATACGGTAGTAGGTTTATATTCCCGGTCGCTACAATCACATATTCATAATAACCTAATGCTCTATGTGACTTCAAGCGTCAGATTCGCCTGCAGCGCGTCCATTGATCAGGGATTCGGACAATAACTAACGTATCCTTCCCGGACTTACTCCTCCAGGAAGTTCTGAACACCTCGATAGAGCTGAAGGCGATTCTTCTCCAACATGGCGTAATGGGTCGAATCGCCGATGTCCAGGCGCCGCTTGGACGGCGCCGACGTCAGTCTCTGCAGTAACTCGTCGGCCGCCTCATTGGTGATCAACTCTTCAGCGCTTCCCCGCACGATCATCGTGGGTGCTTTGATCCTCGACGGATCGAACAGCGAACGGCCCGCATGGATTTCGTGCCAATCAATGTATGGACCGTTGGGAACCTGGACCGACTCCGGACTGCGTTGTTTCGCGGTAGGGTCGGAGCCGAAGAACGCGTCGAGCCATACCTCGATGACCTCCTTGTCTCGCCATTCATCCTGCAATTCCGGCTTAATCCACCCATCCCACTGATCGAGGAGTTCCCTCCGACCGACGTAACGATAGGCGCCCATTTCAAGGTTTGGTCGATCCGGGTTGATCGGATCACCGAAGGTGTTGATGAATGTGGAATTCCTACCGTAAACCGCCCCAAACATCACCAACTTCCCAACCTTTTCCGGATGAAGCGTTGCATAGAGGGCCGACCACGAGGCGCCGATGGAGTGGCCGATGATATTGACCTTATCCACCTTCCGTTTAGAGCGAATGAAATCGACGGCCACATCGATATCCCGCATGACCTGATCCGCCCGAACGATGGGCAGGTTTTGATGCGGAGGCTCTCTCATCTCCGGTGGTCTGGTCGAGCGTCCGAATCCTCGGATGTCCAGCGTGAATGCATCAAAGCCGCGTTGAGCCATATACTCTAACCACGAATAGCCGGGAACAGCTACATCAAACATCACCGACGCCGGACTTGGAATCCCGTGAATAAATAACACCACATTCTCTTTTCCAATCTTCGGCAGATTTGCAAGACGTTTCTCTCTAACAAATAGTTTTATCCCCTGGTCCTTGCCTTGTACTAAAAATTCCTCTTTGACAATAGCGTTCTCCTGCTCCGCCGCACCGGCATCAGAGGCGCTGATTGCGACAACAGCGACCACCATCCGGCATATCATGCCGATTCGCCATCGAGAATCCATCCTGCGCTCCTTTCTCTGGGTACTCTGCCGACACAGCACTGTCATCCCTTGCTCTTGTATCACAGGCCTCTTAGTATAGGGCTACGACCGGCTGGGGTGTCAACTTCTTTTCACGGTTGGATCGGCTGGACTCTTAGCACAGCACTCCCTTCGACGAGGTTTGCCTCAACGCCTTGATTTTTCTATAATACGATCCATGAATCAGATTGTTGATGTTCAGGCTACCAGCCGTACGATCACCAAACAGAGCGGGTCGAATTTCTACTATGCCTTCCTCTTCCTCCCGAAACCCAAGCGCGAAGCGCTCTACGCGGTCTATGCCTTCTGCCGGTTAAGCGACGATCTGGTGGACGAGACGAAGGCCGGCGCCAATCCCGCAGATGCGCTGGCCCGGTGGCGACGCGCCCTCGATGCCTCCTTCGACGGCGGCGTTGATATACCGGCCATGAACGCGGTCGGTGAGGTCGCGCGCCGCTTTCATATCCCGAAGCGCTATTTCGACGAGTTGCTCAATGGGATGGAGATGGATCTGACCCGCGTGAGATACGCGACGTTCGAGGAACTGTATCTCTACTGCTATCGCGTGGCGTCCGTTGTGGGTCTGATCTGCGTCGAAATCTTCGGCTATACCAATCCGCTGACGAAGACCTATGCCGAACAACTGGGGATTGCGTTTCAACTGACCAACATCCTGCGAGATGTGGGGGTGGACGCACAGCGAGGACGCATCTATCTTCCACAAGATGAGCTTCGACGCTTCGGGTACTCCGAGGAAGAGCTCCTGGCAGGCCGTTACAACGAGGCCTTCACCGAGCTGATGCGGTTCCAATGCGAACGAGCGCGAGGCTTTTTTCGAGCCGCATCGGACGCGCTGACCACGGAGGACACGCGGTCACTCTTGGCCGCGGAGATCATGCGGGCTATTTACTATCGCCTCTTGCTCAGGATCGAAGCCCAACGGTACGATGTCTTCCATGCGGATATCACCATCGGCAAACCCCAGAAACTGCTGTTGGCCGGCGGCCTCTGGTTGCGATCGATGCTCAGCCTGTAATCGACTCGTCGTCCGATTAGCGCCCCTCTCCGTGATGATCGATCCCGATGTGCGCCTTGATAAAGGTGACGATGCGCGCCTCGTTAAATTCATCAAACTTGTCGATCCTACCCCACGCGGTCAGTGCGATCTTGCGATCCATATCCGGGTAGGGAGCAAGAATGACGTGATCGTAACGTTCGGCGATCGCAGTCAGTTGTTTGACGAGGTCGGGGCAATCCTGGCACGCGTACTGAATCACGACCCCGCCATCCTCAAGATTGTGCACCTGCAACTCCTTCGAAACCGGTTCGGTATACACGCCCCATCGAGCCAGTCCCGAGGCATGAGGGCCAGACGTCGGCGGGTCACTGTTATACGGCGGATGCGGCATCCCGAGGGGAACATGGGGACTCGGTAGAATCGGAACCGTCGTCCAGGTGTGCGTCTCCGTCATCTTGCCGTATCCCCAATAGCCCGCCACCAGCAGGACCACGGCGACCACGGCGTACAATCCGATCTGCCCTGTGCGTTGCTCGCGACGTTTCGCCCGCTGCGCTTCGGACCGTTCCTCTCGTGCCTTCTGTTTTGCTTCCTTCTTCACCTGCGACTTTTCGATCTCCGGTTTTGTCATTACTCCCTCCGACTGTCCTCTCTCTGCATCGCCTTCATGTGGGGCGATGTTCTTCCCCTGCGCTTGCGAGCGACGCCCGCAGCCTTCCGCTCGTCCGGTTGCGTCGCCTCGGGCGCAGCGATGAGCACGAGGAGTTCGCTCGCGGCTTCCTCAATCGATTTGCTGGTCATATCGATGACCGGCCAGCCTGCCTTCCGAAAGAGCGAACGACTATAGGCAAGCTCCGCGCGCACCTTCTCCGCCGCCGCGTAGGTCTCGGCGACCGGCGTCTGCTTGCGTTCGAGCCTGGCTCGCCGCAACTCGACCAGTCGATCGACCCCGACGATGAGACCGACGACGCGACTTTGATCGATGGTCATGAGCCGGCTTGGCAGCGGCAGATTGAGAATCACCGGGATATTGGCTACCCGCCATCCCTTTCCGGCCAGGTAAATGCTCAAGGGCGTCTTCGATGTTCGTGAGATCCCGACCAGGACGATTTCGGCGCGATCAAGGCCAAGTGGGTGCTGGCCGTCGTCGTGCTTGACGGTATACTCGATGGCCTCGATCCGTTGGAGGTACTCCTGCCCCAACTGCCTGAAGAGACCCGGCTGCATGAGCGGCGGAACGCGGAGTTGGTCGCTCAGGCGAAGCAGGAGCGGACCGATCAGATCGATCGTCTCAACCCCCCGTTCCCGTCCCTCCCGCAACATCATCTGGCGAAGCTCTTCCGACACCAGCGTATGCACAATGATCGCGTTGGTGGCTTGAGCAACCTCGACGGCGCGCCCCACCTCATCAACCGTCCTGATATTCGACAGGCGGCGGATCTCGACCCCCGTCACCTGAAACTGTGCCAGTGCCGCTCGGACCACCAGTTCGCCGGTCGCACCCGTGGCGTCTGAGACGACAAAGATCTGATACCGGCCTGCAGCGGATGATAGGTTCACAGCGGATGCCTCCCGTCCTCTTTACAGCTCCAGCAGCACCGCCACCTCGTCGCAATAATCCCACTTGCTGCAGTGGCGGCAATCCTTCCATACCTTTTCCGGCAGGGCCAACCTCTCCACCACGCGGAACCCCAGGCACTCGAAAAAGGCCGGCTTATAGGTTAATGCAAAGACACGCCCGATCGCCCGCTCTTTGGCTGCCGCGATGCAGGCCTCGGTCACTGAGCGGCCGATCCCTTTCCCCCCATACCCCGGTCGAACGGCCAGCGACCGGATTTCCGCCAGATCTGCTCCATAGATATACAGGGAACAGACCCCAACAATCTGCCGATCTTGCTCACAGACGCGAAAGTCCGCAATGCGGCCGTAGAGCTCTTGCAACGTCAGCGACAACAGATCGCCCGTGCCGGCGTAGAGATTCACCAGATATGCGATAGCGGGAACATCGGCCGGCTCCGCCTTTCTCACCAACCGACACCTCGATCGGGAATCCCCGTCATTGCGGTCCATGTGGAGCGCTTCAGTCCGACCCCGTCGATGGTCAATCGTCCCGGCCTCCCGTACTCGCCCTCCAGCGATATCTGTATCGGCAAACACTGCTGAATCGTCCACAGATTCGTCAGCAGATGTCGGCTCACATGGGCGGTCGTGAGCGCCGAACGGCCATCGGCCAAGGCCATGAGGACCGCAAGCTGGTCGGCCAGATGGCCTTCGGTTGCCGCAGCGTCGGCCAGAAAGCCAAGCAGGGCATCGGCAGCCTCGTCGGCCAGGCGCTCGGCCGGTTTGCCGCGTTCGCCGAGCGCGCTAAAGCCGGCACGACTCTCCTCGAATTCGGCCCATACAAACAGGGTATCGCCCGGGCAGGCCGCCTCCAACTCCGCCACCTCGATCTCGATGGCGTACCCGGCATCGGCAAGCCGGGACCGGATTCGATCCGCCTGACGCTCCGCAATGGCCCTGGGCAGTCCGGCGACGCCTGAGATCCCCCGAATCGCCGCCAGCGCGCCGCGATTCGTCAGATCAATGGCGTGAAGGCGCAGGGGCGGCTCCACCGCGGCTCGCACCTCGCCGCCTCCCCTCGGGTAAAAGCCGCTCCGGTGCACCTGCCAGGCCGCCATTAATCCCATTCTCCTTACGATCGGCAAAAAGACCTCAGAGATGTATGGGGCGGGCGGGCTCCATGGGACATGCGTTCCACCCGTAAAGGTTAACGTCGACGGGCGGTCGGCAAACGCAAGCGCCACCACAACGGCCTGAAACAGCAGCGGCACAGCCCCGGCCGTCCCGATGTCCAACCGACGCGATCCTCCGGTGATCGGTCCGGGAGCAAAATAGAGCCGTGAAGAGCCGATCTCCGCGCCCTGCACCTCGGCGCCCGTGATCTCCGCGAGCGCCTTGACACAGGAGAGATGTTGCGGCTGAAGACCTGGGTTCCTCCGACCCGCCCGAATCCTGACAAGCTCTGTGGGCCGACCAAGGACAGCGGACAGGGCCAGCGCCGTCCTGAGAACCTGTCCGCCTCCCTCCCCGTATGAGCCGTCGATGGTGAGTACAGACATGCTTGTCATACCCATGCCATACTTCGCCCAACCGTAGGGGCGCTGCTTGCTGCGCCCTGCTCGGGATCAGGTACCGCTGGGCAGGGCAAGCCCTGCCCCTACAATGATCGATGCCATCGACTATAATATCAACAGCGGAGGGAGCCGTCGCGACATATCTCTACCGCCGAGATGGCATTATCCGGAACGGTATTATTTGCCTGCCACCGGAAACTGTCAAGGAAACTCTTGGGCGGCGGACCCATCAACGGCTTCATTTGCGAGCCGTTCGCGCTGCGCCTTTCTTCGGGCCTTATCGTGGAAACGCCCAAGCTCAACAATTACCCGCTCATGCTCACACTCGGCGATCTTCTCCACTTCGTCAAAGGCCTCGATTCGGAACAGCAGGCGTCGACCGTCGATCGCGGTCAGGCGCGCTACTATCCTTACGATGACCCCGACAGGAGTCGGCGCCAGATGTGTCATCGTGATCGTACGACCGACCGTCCCCTGCCCGTCGGCGAGATACGGCTGCACCCCCGCCGTCGCCGCCTCCTCCATCCACTCCACCACAACCGGCGTGGTAAGGACATGGACATGAGGGTTCCCATGCCGATCGGCCGCCTCGGCCTCGGTCACCCTCCACGCCTTCTCGAACATCATCCCCTCGCGCAGGCTCATCGCTCCTCCCACCTCCTCATCCAGCCTCCGTCGCTGAATCCCATGTAGAATAGTGCTTGACAGGCTCATGGAGAGTGACTAGATTGGGCCGGTTTTGCGACATGCTCTACCTTGTCTACTCCATGCTACCATACGGACGGCGTCGCACGCTGCAGCACGTTATGATAGCACCCGCCGACTTGACGGAATGCGCTGCTGAGAATACCATCCCGACATGGGGCGGGTATGCAGTCGACGAACCCTGCTAATGCGGTACATGGTATCGTGAGGTTATCTATGTCTACGCTCGATCAAGAGAGCGGACCAGCCGTCTTGCGGCGTACGGTCGAATACCAGCCAACGCGCTCGTGGCGAACCTGGCTGATCGGGCGGCCACTCCGGACCGCCGATGCGCCTCATCAGACGATCGGCAAGACCGTCGGCCTGGCCGTATTCGCGTCAGATGCCCTCTCGTCCACCGCCTATGCCACGGATGAGATTCTGTTCGTCCTGGCTGCCGCGGGAACGGCCGCATTCGTCTATTCCCTCCCGATTTCTCTGGCTATCGTCACGTTACTGGCCATTGTCACGCTCTCATATAAGCAGATCATCCATGCCTACCCCGGAGGAGGCGGCGCCTATATCGTCGCCCGCGACAACCTGGGGGAGTTGCCGTCCCAGGTTGCCGGCTCAGCGCTCCTCGTCGACTACATTTTGACCGTCGCCGTCTCAGTGGCATCCGGCGTCGCCCAGTTGGCGTCGGCATTCCCGGTTCTCCTCGACTATCGGGTGCCGCTGGCGGTCGCCATGGTGCTGGTGATGATGGTGATCAATCTTCGAGGCGTCAGGGAGTCCGGATCCATTCTCGCCATCCCCAGCTATTTCTTTTTGGCCATCACCCTCCTGACCGTCGGCAGCGGCTTCCTTCGGTATCTGACGGGAGACCTCGGAATCGTCGAGGACCCCCCGCATTTGGAGACACAGGCTCACCTTGAATCCATCACGTTATTCTTGATTCTCCACGCCTTTGCCAACGGGACGACGGCGCTCACCGGTATCGAGGCGATCTCGAACGGGGTGACAGCCTTCAAAGAGCCACGCAGTCGCAATGCCGCCATGACGATGATCTGGATGTCCGCGATCCTGGGCAGCCTGTTCTTCAGCATCACCTTCCTGACCGGCAAGATCGGTGCGATCCCTTCTGAGACCGAGACGATCATCTCGCAATTGGCGCGGACCGCGTACGGCGGACGCAGCCTGCTGTACCTGGCGATGATCGGCGGCACGACACTGATCTTGATTATGGCCGCCAATACGTCATTTGCCGGCTTCCCGCGGCTAAGCGCCCTGCTGGCGGAGGATGGCTTTTTACCCCGACAACTGACCTATCGGGGGAGCCGTCTCGTCTATTCGAGGGGCATTGTGGCACTGGCTCTCGTCGCGTCGGGTCTCATCGTCGTCTTCGGCGCCAGCGTCAATACGCTCATCCCGCTTTATGCCATCGGGGTCTTCGTCTCGTTCACGCTGGCGCAGGCCGGCATGGCGCACCGGTGGTGGAAGGTCGGTCGTCTCAGACCGGGTGAGGAGGTCGCCGAGCGCGGCTCAACGCTCCGCTACGAATCTCGCTGGGCGGTCAAGATGGCGATCAACGGCTTTGGCGCCCTGTGCACGGCGGTCGTGACGCTGGTCTTCGCTGTAACGAAGTTTCACGAGGGGGCATGGATCGTGATGTTCCTGATCCCGATCCTGACCGGTATCTTCTTTGCGATCCATCGCCATTACCGGGATCTGGCCGCGCGGCTGTCGCTGGAGCGGTACGGCACCCCGGGCCGCGTCACCCGTCAGCGGGTGATCCTGCCGCTCAGCGGCGTGCATCGCGGGACGCTGGCGGCGCTTCGCTATGCCCGCACCCTGTCCGACGACATCACGGCCGTCCATATCTCTATGGATCAGGCCGAGGTGGACAGTGTGCGCCGCAAGTGGGAGCTGTGGGGCGATGGGGTCCGCCTCGTTGTGCTGGATTCCCCCTATCGGTTGTTTCTGGAGCCCCTGTTGGGGTACATTGAAGAGATTGCTGCGCAGCGTCAGCCGAACGAAATTATCACGATCATCGTCCCGCAGTTTGTGCCGCGCCGCTGGTGGCATAACCTGTTGCACACGCAGGCCGCCATGTGGTTGCGGCTGACACTCTTGTTCAAGTCGGGGATCGTGATTACCGACGTGCCGTATCAGGTGGAGTAACATGCGGCTTTGACGAGGCATGGGAGAGATCGAACAGTTATGAATATTGTGATCGTAGGATGCGGACGGGTCGGCGCCGAGTTGGCCTATCGCCTGTTTCAAAAGGGCCACCACGTCGCGGTGGTCGATCAGGTCGCCTCCGCGCTGAACAACCTGCCGACCGACTTTCGCGGGCGGACCATACATGGTGAGGCCCTGGCCGCAGATGTCCTGCGTCGAGCCGGCATCGAGCAGGCCGACGGCCTGGCCGCTGTGACTAATTCCGATACGCTCAACGCCGTGGTCGCGCATGTCGCGCGAACTGTGTATTGTGTGCCGCAGGTCGTTGTCCGCAACTACCACCCTCGCTGGCGAATCCTCCATGAGACCTTCGGCTTGCAGGTCGTCAGCTCGACCAGTTGGGGCGCGCAGCGCATCGAGGAGTTGCTCTATCCCGCGTTGGCTCGTTGCGTCTTCTCGGCCGGTAACGGCGAGGTTGAGATCTATGAACTCTCGGTAACTGAGGCTTGGCGTGGCCGTACCCTCCGGGATCTCCTCCACCCGGGCCAGTGTCTGGCGGTGGCGCTGACGCGGGCCGGTAAGGCCATGCTCCCCTCCCTGGAGGAACCTCTGGAGACCGGCGATATCTTGCATCTGAGTTCGACGATGGAGGGCATCGAAACATTGCGCGAGCGACTGAAGACGCCACAAGGGGGCTGATATGTTCGTTCTGATCGCCGGGGGAGGTCGAACCGCGGCACATCTGGCCGCTCTCTTGCTGGCTCATCAGCATGAGGTCCGAGTGCTCGAACACCGACGTGACGTACTTGCGAACCTGCACCATGAGTTGCCTACCGAGGTGATCTACGAAGGCAACCCCATCGACTCGCAGGTATTAGAGCAAGCCGGTATCGGGCGGGCGAAGGTGCTGGCTGCGTGCACCTCTGTCGATGAGGATAATCTTGCGCTCTGTTACTTTGCCCGTACTCGCTACAATGTGCCTCGGATCATCGCCTGGGTGAATAATCCTCGCGCCGCCTGGCTTTTCGATGAAAAGTTTCACGTCGATGTGGCGCTGAATCAGGCCGAGATCTTCAGCAGTCTGATTGAAGAAGAGATGTCGCTCGGCGATATGATGACATTGCTCAAACTGCGCAGGGGCCGCTACTCCCTGGTCGAAGAGAAGATCCCGCCGGAAGCGCGCGCCCTGGGCGTCGCCATCAAAGATCTGACTCTGCCGGCGAATTCGGTGATCGCGACGATCATCCGGCATGGGCAGATTCTCATTCCGCGCGGGGACACTCGATTTGAGGTCGGGGATGAGGTGCTCGCAATTGCTGACCGTGAAGGGGCCGAAGAGCTGGCCAGACTCTTCGGTCGACCGGAAGCGCACCAGAAAGCGTAAGTGGGTAGCGGTTTAGACTGAAGGCTGAAGGCTATACGTGGTATTGTCACGTCAGAGGTGTTGTGTGATCACGCATGCCACACTCCCGACAGCCTTTAGTCTTCAGCCTATCAGCCTGAATGGTTAACCGGACGACGGCTTAACAGCCCAGTCGATCAAGGAAGGCTTCAATAGCCTCGCTCACCTCGTCGGGCTTCTCGATCATCACCATGTGGCCAGCCGAGGGAATGAGGAGAAGCTGCGATCCGTTGATCTGCCGGTGCAGATACTCGGCGTATTTCGGCGGGGTCATCAGATCGTCGGTTCCACAGATCACCAAAGTCGGAAGGGTAATCACCTTGACCTGCTCCATCACGTCAAAGGCATCGCACGCGCGAAAGTCGCCCTCGATGACTGAGACCGGGGTGCGCAGCATCGCATCGGCATCCTGTTTGAGCAGTTCCGCGGGAGAACCGGGCGCGCGCCCCCAACTGGCCATCAATTCGACCGTTCGTTCTGTGTCATCATGAAGGCCCGCAAAAATCTGCGGCCGTACGCGTAATCGTGCCCCGGTCCCTATCAAAACGATTGCCGCAAACAGTCCGGGATCGACCAGCGCAAGCCTTTGCGCGATAGCTCCACCCATCGAGTGGCCCACCAACACGGTTCGGTCGAGACCCAAGACCGTCAGGAATATTTTGATGGCGTCGCAGTACACGTCGATCCGATCGGCGCCACCCCCCTCAGAGCCGCCATGTCCGGGAAGGTCTATCGCGATGGCCTTTCGCCGACGCCCCAGCACCCTGAGCTGCTGGAGCCACACCTGATGGCTCCCTCCTGCGCCGTGGAGGAATAGGATTGGTGGCAGATGGCCGACCGGTGTCGGACCTTGTTCGATGAAATGGATTGGAGCGCTCCTGACCTGAACGTACGGCACGTCGCGTCCCTACGTCGCTTCAGCCTTCAACGCCCTGCCTAAAAGCTTTACCACCGCCTCCTGCGGCGACCGATGCTCAAAGAGGACCGCATAGGTTTCCTGACAAATCGGCATATCCACGGAGAAGCGACGGGCAAGCTCGACCGCGCCCTTCGACGCGTTGACCCCTTCCTTCACGGTCGGGCTGCGCGGCAACAGATCGGAAAGCGCCGCGCCCCTGCCCAGCGCCAGTCCAAGCTGCCGGTTCCGCGAAAGATCCCCCGTACAGGTCAGGACCAGGTCCCCAAGCCCGGCCAGACCGGCAAAGGTCTCGGCGCGTCCGCCCATGGCGACGCCCAGCCGGGTCATTTCGCGCAACCCCCGTGTAATGAGGGCAGCCAACGCATTGTGCCCGAGTCCAAGGCCGTCCACGATGCCGGCCGCAATGGCAATCACGTTCTTGATCGCCCCGCCCAACTCGACCCCCAACGGATCGGTCCCGGCATAGACGCGAAAGGTGGGGGTGCTCAGCAGGCTCTGCGCCCGTGTTGCCACGGAAGCCTCTGCCGAGGCGACGACCGCCGCCGTCGGCAATCCCCTGCCCACCTCCTTCGCAAAGGTCGGGCCTGAAAGCACCGCCGGCGTCGTGATCGATGGTGCCACCTCATGCACTACCTGCAACATCGTCATACAACTATTCGGTTCCAGGCCCTTCGTCGCGATGACGCAAATCGTCGATTCCCGGATGAACGGAAGCAACGCGGCACATACGGAACGCATAACATGCGAGGGGGTCACCAGCAGGACCGCCGAGCAGCCCCGAGCCGCTTGAGCGAGCGTGTCGGTGATCTCGAGCGCCTCGGGTAGTTCAATCCCCGGGAGATAGACGCTGTTCTCACGCTCCTTCGCCATCGAGGCGGCGAGTTCGCGCTCCCACACCCAGAGCGTCACCTGGTACCCCTTCTCGGCCAACAGCTTGGCGAGCGTGGTCCCCCAGGCCCCGGCACCGACGACACCGATTCGTTCCATCATCATCTCTTAAGAGCGCCGAGAGCGCCTGGCGGCCGCACGCAACCAGGCAAGTCCCGCTCCCGAGAGCACAATCAGTACCAGACTCATGATCTGGGCCGCGCGTACAGGTCCCAACATCAAACTGTCGATTCGAAATCCTTCAATAAAGAACCGCCCCACAGAATACAGTCCAAGATAACAGAGCGTCAGTGCGCCGCGAGTCGGTTCCAGGCGCTTGCGAAGCAGGAAGTAGAGGATCGCAAAAACCAGGATATTCCAGAGCGATTCGTACAGAAACGTCGGGTGAAAATACTCGTAAGCGGCCAGATGGGGCGGCCGGTGGTACGGCTCAATGTACAGTTTCCACGGCACGTCAGTTGGAATTCCGAAGGCCTCCTGATTAAAAAAATTGCCCCACCGTCCGATCGCCTGTCCGAGCGGAGCCGAAAGCGCCATGATGTCCAGGTAAGCCAACACGGGGAGTTTCTTCCTGACCGAATAGATGATCGCGGCTAGCCCCCCCGCCAGCAGGCCGCCGTGGATCGCCAGGCCCCCTTCCCACACCGCCAGGATCTTCAGCGGATTCTGACTATAATAGCCCCAGTTGAACAGGACGTAGTAGAGCCGCGCGCCCAGCAGACCCCACATCACGCCGTACACAATCACGTTCAAGAGTTGTTCCGGATCCTCCCCACGACGGGCCGCCTCGCGCTGCGCCAACCAGGTCCCGAGTAAGACCGCGACGGCGAAGAGCAGGCCGTACCAACGAATGGAAATCGGGCCGATCTGCAGAACCAACGGACCTGGCGATGCGAACATACACACCTCATCTAGTATTGGTGTCAGATCTCTCGGTAGCTTACGTTCGGCTCACTGTAGCCAAAAATCGAGTGAAGTCAAGGCAAATCTGGCTGCGCCGGCATACAGTAAATGTCAAGCAGGGGAGGGACCGATGCTGCCAGGCGCAATTTGCAGGAGGATAAAGTACAAGAGCAGCAGGATTAGGCCCAGGGGCACGCCAAGCCTCGCCCATTCCCGGCTTTTGATACCAAGTTTGCCGGCACAGATGATATTGGGGATGTTGCCGGGTATGAGCATGCCGCCGGAAATCAACAGCCCCATCACAAGGAACTGGATCTTCGACACGCTCATGAGAGGCGAGATTTCGGCAGCCGCCAGTGTGGCGTTATCCAGGACGGCCGATACCATATTTACCCAGTACAGCACGGACTCAGGCATCACAACGAGATACCGATCGACCACAGGTGCGAAGCCGTGCCCGAGCAGCAGGAGGGCCGCAACGAAGGCGTAGACCCTTACCGCTCGAAGAGTGATGGTCAGGTAACTTTCAGGAACATCCTCGGTCAGACTTTCCGCCGTGCTGACCTGACGACCCCCAAATCCGGCCGCGAGTAGTCCCAAGAAGAGAATCCCCGCGACTACCCATGGCCAAAGGAGCTTTGCCAAAAAGAAGAATCCGGCAGAGTGCGGAGGACCAGAGAGTTTGGCCGTCGCAATGGTGGATAGCGGTTCCCCGATGGGCGTGAGCACCGCCCCCAAGCCGATGGAATAGCAAGCGACAATGACGATCGAGCGTTCCTTGTCCCTTTCCATGCGAAGCCCTGAAATCACCTCCACCAAGATCAGTGCGGCAATAATGGCGGTGACGACGCTCGAGATGATCCCCAACCCGACCACCAACGTAAACAGAAAATACGGCAAGCCCACCCCACGCGCCAACCGCGAGACCCGATGTCGTATGAAGTCCCGGCACTGGCGAAAGAGCACTCCAAAGACAAGAACAGCGGCTGAGATCTTTATTGGCTCGGTCAGCACCTCTCCGATCAGATGCCGGCTCCACAGCCCGCTCATCGTCACAGCCAGGCATCCCATAACCAGGAGGAATACCTCGAGCTCCTCCTCCACCCAACGGACGGAGAAAGGCAGAACCAGCACCATCCCCATGATCAGTCCCAGGCCGATGATGACCGCAATCTCTGACAATGTCATGATCCTCGTTGATGACACATAGACCGCTGACGTGTGCCTCTGTTACCAGCGGCTTCAACTGCCCGGAAATGCTGTTAACCTGAAACCTGCAACCCGGACCTTGGAACCACTTTCCGCGCCTGCTTCGCGACAACGGTGAGAAGAGCCGGTAATACGACCAAAGAGACCACCAGGACGGCCCCCATGCCAAGTGTAACCAAAAGACCGATACTGAATGCGCCGCGATGATGAGCAATGAGGAGACTGCTGAAGCCGATCATGGTGGTCAACGACGAAAGCGCCACACCCTTCCCCATGCTCCATGGCAGCACTGCAGTCTCCCCCTCCTCCCGGAAGCGGTGGATGATCAAGAGGCCGTTTTCCACCCCGAACGCCACGATCAGCGGGATGATAATCAAGTTGGCCAGGTTGAACCTGACCTGAAAGAGATGCATCAGGCCGACGGTCCAGATGGCGCCGATCACCAGCGGGACCTTGGCCAGGAGGAAGTAGCGGAGATCGCGCAGATGCAGCAAGAACGCCGCCGCCGCCCCGATTAACGCATAGATTCCCACCTGCTGGTACCCCTGCTTCATCGCTGTAATGACCTCGTATCCTTTCACAGGGTCGCCGACGGCGTCGGGATCGACCGACCTCAGGTCGGCGACAAACGCGCTCTGTGAATCGAACTCCCACGGATTGTCCCGTGGGTAGACCCGAATCAGATACGAACCGTCCCGCCCCACGAACTGCTTTTTCAGATCGTTCGGCAGGTCATCAAGCCCGACCGGACCGGAGGCGACCGCCCTGGCGAGAAGCGACAACTGATCATAGAAATCGTCGAACAGCTTGTCCTGAAAGACGGTAAGCCTCCGACCAACCTCTGCGTGTCCCCGTTGCCGAAGCCGGCGCTCGAACCGATTGATCAGCCTTCGCACCTGCGCCATCTGCTCCAGGGGCGGCTTCTCCGCTCCGATCCACTTGTCTGCGGCCTCCGTCGTCAGCATCTTGGCCTTCATCCGGTGCAGTGTATCCAGCAGCCCATCGAGATCAAGCGGTGCAGGTTGGGGAAGTGTTGAGAGGTCCGTCCCGGCCAGGACCGGCTTGAGTTCGCGAGCCCGCAGGAGCTTGCGCTCCTGATTTTCCGGGATGACCATCGCAATGCTTTCCACCTTGCTCACCGACGGAAGAGCCTCAAGCGCCTCGGTCTTTGCCCTGATCTCTTCAAGGCCCTCGGCCAGGATCACCCCATAGATGGTCGAGCGCTCCGACTGCCGGATGATCTTCAACTCCCAGTCCACCGACTCGGTCCCTTCCGCCTGAAGGCGGAGGACGTTGCCGTCGAATTCGACGCGACTCGCCCCATACAGGGCCAGCAGCGTCGCGGCCGCCGACAGGATCAGGACAGTACGGGGTTTACGGTACCAGGATTCCATAAAATCCGGAGGCTTCGGTAAAGATGGGAAATGCCAGTGAGTCTCACCGGTCTTTCCTGCGGGCGGGCGCCCGTGAGTTGACGCGGCGGCAGGCACCGTCGATGTGTGGGGATCGCGCCGCTTATCCCATAACAAGAGCAGCGGCGGGAGAACGACAAAGGCTGAGACCAGCATCAGCAGCAAGCCGCATCCTGTAATCAGGCCCAGTTCCTGAAAAATGCTGATCCCCGTAAGGATCAGCGTAAAAAGAGCTATGGAGGTGGTCAACGCGGCATGAGCAATGCCGGAACCGGCACCTTCGATGGCCCGCTCCAACGCCTCGCGAGTCGAATAGCCGGCGCCTCGCTCTTCCTCGTAGCGGGTCAGAAGATGAATCCTGTAATCGATCCCGATCCCGATCAACATCGGCGCCAACACCATCGAAAACATGTTCAGATGGCCGACTGTCACGGCGGCAAATCCGAAGGCCCAGCAGACGCCCATGACCAGCGCAACCATTCCCATAAGGGGCCTGAACACGCTCCGAAAGCTCAGTACCAGCAGAAGGGCCACACCGCCGACGGAAATGAGCGTCATCAGCCCGGAATCGCGTTGCGCCGCAGTTATCTCATCGTACTCGAGAGCCGGACCTCCCGTAACACCGGCCCTGACCCCAGGATACAGGGCGTGCAGCGACCGGATCTCCCGACGGATGGCTTGAATAGGCCGTTCGAACTTGTGCACACTGGCCGTATCGGCGTTCACAGTGGCCAGCACGAAGAGGAGCTGTTTGTTGTCGGACCACAAATAGCCTTCCCGATCGCCGTTCTCCTCAGCTTCAACCATGAACTGCTTCCACGGGGAGGTGTAGGTCCGCGGGGCGGCGGCCCACGCCTCAAGTTGCGTGAGCAGCGCAATCAGCGGCTGAAGCTCCACGGGGCGTCTGACCTCACCCTCGTCCTCTTCTTCCAGGAAACCCGTAAACAGATGACCGACCAACGCCGCGCTGATCTCTCGGTGAATCAGTTGGAACAGGTGATTCAAGCCCGGTTCGGCCGACAGCTCCTTCAACAGCGAGGCATGTTCCTGGAGCTTACTCCGCAGATCGCTGAGCTGCTCCGGGGTCAGGTACATCAGGAAATGATCCTCCAGCGACGTGAGATCGAAGCGATAGATCACCTCTTCGATCTCCGCCAACGCTTCCAGCCGTCCGGCAAGGACAGTGGCGTACCGCTCGGCCTGTTCCTTGTCGGCGGCCTCCACGACAATGACCACCCGGTCCGGATCGCCGAACGCTCGGTGATAGCGTTCTTGGGCCTGCCCGACCTTGCCGCTAAGGGCGGAGAGCGCCTCGTGCGTAGAGGTGAAGCTCAGTCGTGTGATTGCTACCCACACCGACACGAGCGTGAGCAGCACCGCGACGATCAACGTGGTTCTGGGGTAGGTAAGCACCGTATGAGACAGCACCCGTCGAAGACCCATCCGACAGCCCTCCTATCTGACAGGATCTTGCCGTTCAACGAAATAAAAAGGCCGCCTCCGCGTCTCGCGGATGGCGGCCCGACCACCCTCTCTCCTCCGGAAATAGATCTATCTCCGGACCTCTTGGGATAAATCCATTGCAGTTTTATATCAGATCAAATGGATGATCGGCGACAACCTCTGGCGTCCCACGAACAGACAACATCACGTAAACAAGCAGCCTCAGCTCGCATCAATTGCAAATAGATCACAAAGCGTCACTAAAATCCACTATAGTCAAACCCCCTTCAAAGTCAAGGCAAATCGCCTCTCGCAATTATTGACAAATTCCAGTGCGCGCATAACATTTGTAACATGGGCGACGTCGAGGGGGCCACGTGAGGCAATTCGGTGTGCTGGTGATGTTTGCATTTTCCGTAACTGTTGTTGAGAGTGGCTGCGCGACGACAAAATACACAGACACTGATACCCGGACCGGCCAGACCATCGGGTAGGCACAAGAGGCGGAGGGCAAGACGACATCCATCCATTGGACGATCCTCTTCTTCACCTCTGAGTGGTCGGATGGGGCCGCTCAGCCCTGAAGACGCCGGCCTGGAGGTAAACGATGGAAGCTCTCACACTGCTGATCGCCCTCATCGCGCTGGGCATTGCCATTGCCGCGTTCAAACGCACCGGGGGCACGGAAGACCTCAAGCGCCAGGTAGAGGGTTTCGGCATCACGTCCGAAACGGCGCGACAGAAAACAGCCGATGCGCTGGTCCGACTGGAACAGCTCATCCGCGGCAAAGAAAAACCCGGCACCCAGAAAGAAGAACGGCCGGATGAGCCTTCGGAGCCCAAGTAACCCGATGTGAGAAAAGCTGGGTCGTTCACTCGTGAATTCGCCGGCGATTCATATTACGGGGTCTGTCCTGCGTCTGCGTTGGCAACCGGACGGCTGACGCGGATCTCGTCGAGACCGCTGCTGTCCAAGATAGAGCTCGACTGCGATGAATCTGGACAAGTCTGATCTTATTCTTTACTACTGTCCGGTCGCATGTTAGGGGAACTTCTCGACGCCTATCATCTCGTTCGATTATTGATCATGCCGGCATTGAGGCCCCCGCTATCCTGTTGAACAGGTTGCCATCATCCATTGAAACAACGCCACCACCTCCCCCACATCCCGCACATAATAGTGAGCCTGTGATTCCGCACGGGCGCCAACCCGTATCGTGATGCTATCGGCCAACACCCCGCATGCACCTCCATCAGTGTGATCGTCGCCGATATATATCGGCAGGACCGAGTGTCGGTGAATGTCCTTCATCAACCACAGCGCGGCATGATCTTTTATCCACTTGACTCTGGGACAGAGTTCGATAACCTTCCTTCCGTAAAGCACTGCCAGTTCCGAAGCGCGAGCAAGGGGAAGTATTTCAGATGCGAATCTCCCCATGAGACAACTCTCCAGTTCGGTCGCCACCAACCGGTAATGCAGACTGATTGACAGGCCTTTGGCCTGGACGAGCGCCCCAGGGATATCTGCTGCGACACTGGCGAGCTTCGACCGAATACAGGCGACTGTTTTCTGAAAAGATTGCGGCACGATAACCTCAGCCTGACGACCAACTCGCCACACCCTTTGTCCATGATTGCCGATATAGATCAGGTTTCGTACCCCAACCCGCCGCCGCAGTTCGGCGACTGGTCGCTCGCTGATCACGCCGATCGTCATTCGAGGATGGCGTGAAAGCGCTCGGAGCACCGACCGGATCGAAGCAGGAAGCGTTGCCCGGTCTGAGGTGGGAGTCATCCGCATCAGCGTGCAGTCGTAATCCACGAGCACCAACACGTGACTGCTGCTCACGATTTCCGCCGCGACCCGCGGCCACTGTGTTTTGAGCTGTTTCATTGAGGTTTGAGGAGGGTTCAGAACTTCCTCTCAGTTCGGCGAGAGCCCTCAATCGCCACCCGGACAAGCTGACTGCGCGTCCGCACGCCGGTCTTTTGAAATAAATGCTGTAGCGTCGCTTTCACTGCGCTTTCCGTCACTCCTAGTTTGGTAGCGGCTTCCTTATTCGTGAGACCCTCAAATACGGCCTGAAGCACCTGTTCCTCTCGTTCGGTGAGGCGCTTGTGACCCTCTTGTTCCTCAGGCTGATTCACCGCATCGGCCATGAGTTGGATAACCCTCTGATCGACCCACGCCTCTCCTCTCACGACTCGCCGTATGGCTGTGACAAGGGCATCGGGCGGACTGTGCTTAAGAAAGATACCCGATGCGCCGAGTTTCAACGCGGCTGAGGATTCTGCGGCGTTCATCCCCGCCGTGACCATTAAGATTTTCCCTGCATACCCTCCCTCGCGAGCGAATGAGATAAACAGATTTCCATAATCCTCTCCGAGGTCAAAGTCCAACAAGACGACATCAACAGGGAAGCGGCTCAGGATCTCAAGCGCCTCGGCAGAGGTACCGCAGACTCCTGCTATGTCGAAATCGGGCTCCGATTGCAGAAGCCGGCTCAAGCCCTCTCGAAACAGGATGTG
This sequence comes from Candidatus Methylomirabilota bacterium, assembly GCA_003104975.1. Lineage (NCBI taxonomy): Bacteria > Methylomirabilota (SeqCode) > Candidatus Methylomirabilota bacterium. The sequence continues at coordinate 32,822 of PQAM01000007.1, read as the reverse complement.
GTCGTCAAGCAACAGCACCCGTATTCGCTTCATGTCTGCCTGTATTTCCATAATTCGTCTCAGTGGAACCGGCTACTGCCAGGTCAATGACAAAGGAGCACCCTGGTACGGTAGGATCGTACCGGAGATCCCCACGAAAAGATCGCACGAGCGCTCGAGAGAGAAATAAACCAAGGCCCGTTGATTCGGCGCCCGCTTGAAAAGGTCGAAATAGCTTTTCCGCCGAACCGATTCCAGGCCCCGTATCGGTCACCCGAAGGGACAGGTGGCCTTTGCCGACAGAGACGGAGATATCGATTCTCTTCACATCGGCGCCCTCCAACGCTCGTTCGGCGTTCTTTGTCAGGTTCAATAGAGCCTGCAATAAGAGGTGTCGATCGGCCCACACCGGAGGAAGTCCTTCAGGGATCTCCCAGTGTACTGTAATGCCGGCCTCCTCGCAGGACGATTCCAGGACGATCCGAAGACTATCGAACATCTCAACGAGGTCGGTCCCGTCGATCTGCGCCGTTCTTGTCCCGCTTGTACTGTGTTTGAGCTCCAATGAGGCGATCTTATTCAGCGTCTCGACCAGCGAGCCGAGGGCTTCGAAATCCTTATTCGCCACGAGACGCCCACCCCGTGCGAGGTTCTCGTAGAGCACGGCGATAGCGCTACACACGTTTCGGATTTCATGAGACACCGCTCCGACAACGACTCGCGAGCCGGCCAGGAGGTGCTCAAAACTCGACTCCTCGCGTTCCCTCAACTCCTCGGAAAGATCGACGATCAAAGCGGCCAGGCGGGGACCTGCTGCCGTACTGTAGGTCGAGAAGAAGACGCGAGCCGGGAAGATGCTGCCGTCGTCTCGCGATCCACGGCATTGCATTTCGGTCCGAAAGGTCTGACGTGTGGTCTCAACAGACGGGACCGAGCCTAAGGCCACAACATAGCGGCTGATCATTCTCCCGGGCAGCTCTCCATTCGGCGCTCCAAACAGGCGGTGCGCCGATACATTTGCCTGAAGAATTGCGCCGTCGCCACTCATTGTGAGAATGGCAACAGGGCTGCTATCGATGAGAAACGCCAACTGCTCCTCTGCTTGGCGCCGAGCTACGACTTCCTGTTCAATCCGCTGGAGGTGCTCCATCTCGCCTCGGCGGCTCCTGATCACCTCATGGACGAACAACCCGGCCCCTGTCAATGTGGCAAACACCGAGAGATCGCGTAGCAGCGCGACGCTGAGAGGAAAAGGAACGGGGTTGAAGAGATCGGAGAGCATCATACAGAGAACCGCCGTCAACGCAATCGCCCCACGCGGCAGCACACTCGCCGCCAACATCACGGGAAACACATACAGGAACCCAAAAGAGACATCGACCGCCACACGCCAATCGATGACGGCCACGGCTCCGATCAGCGCTGCCGCACAGGCGAGTACGACGTGTCTTCTGCCAAGGAACGGAGGAAACATCATGTCCCAGCCCACATCGGCGCACCTCCGCCAAATCTTAAGCGCGGTTCCTCTTTACGTTATTCATTTAACACCTTCGACCTTCGCCCGCCAGCTATCTTTCGGCTCAGCGCCGGGTATCTTTCGGCTGGCTTGTCGCCCCTTCTACCAGCTACAGTATGGTCACACGAAAGGAAGAACCGGACGAAGGCGGGATACCCTCACTCGTCTGACTATTCTGTCTTTCGCCTGTGAACGGTCTGACGTGGAGGGCTTTAGAGCAGTTTCACTATCGCGGATCCCGTCACAATCTGAAGAGCGGTGTGAGATGCCAACTCAACCCTCAACGAAGGAGAAGACCGTTGATCGCCTCGGGCGGCCCCTCTGCGGCCAGAGAACGCAAGGTCACCCCTTGCAGCGCAAGCCGCGTCGCGTCCTCCCGCCGCCGCAACGCCGCAGCGACAGGACCGGTCATGGCGACGTCGGCCGCCGCGCCTGGCCGGGAGGTTCGGACCAGTGCCAGGATTTCGAAGATGGGCACATATTCGGGCGGCCGGCCTAAAGTGAACCCGGGAGGGTCCTCCGTACGAAGCAGCAGCCGGCCGCGGACAAACTCTTCCGTCAGTTCTTCGACTACCCCGAGGGGAATATCCAGTTTGAAGACCAACTCCGCGGTTCCGGCGGGCGGCTGCCCGGCCAGGTGGCGCCGCGTAATTTCGGCAAGTACCGTTAAGGCCGCCCATTCGCGAAACTCGTGGGTCCGTTGGCGCCGGACGACACCGCTGAGATAGGCCGATTGGTGCTGGTAGAAATACGCCACCTGTGCGCCGAGCAGCACAATAATCCAGGTGATGTACAGCCAGAGCAGGAACAGGATTACGATCGCAAAACCGGAGTAGATCGCGCTGTACCTCCCGGACTCGGCCACGAACGAGGTAAACGCCGTTCCCGCGAGCTGCCACAAACCGCCTGCCGTCAGTCCGCCGACAAGCGCCGAGGTGAGTCTGACCTGTGTATTGGGGAGTAATGCGTACAAGAAACTAAACGTGCCGCACAGGATCGCAAAAGGCAGGATCTTCGCGCCGAGTACAATCAGATACCCGAACGGCTGAATCTCCAGCACGCGCTGAACCAGCCAATGACTCTGCGCCGAGGCGATCATCGTGAACGCGGCAAAGACCAGGACGGGGCCGACCAGCACGACACTGAGATAATCTCTGAACTTACGGCCAAGGGAACGGGACTGGCGCACGCGCCAGATCGCATTGAAGGCGTCTTCGATCTGATGGATCGCCGAAAACGTCGTCCAGAACAACGTCGCCACACCGGCAGCCCCAAGCACACCGACCTTGAGATTGTTGACAAAGCCGATGATCTGCATGGTGACCTCGTGGCCCCGTTCGCCAAGTGGCTCCAGGGCCTGATCCAGAAACGGCTCGATCTGCTGGTGCACGCCGAAGCCCTTCAGCACAGAGAACATCACGGCCAAAAAGGGCACGAGGGAAAGCATGGTGGTATAGACCAGGCCGGCCGCCCGGTTGCTGAGCAGGTTCTCACGGAACTCCGACCCGGCCACGTTGATGATGCGCAGCAGGCGGACCCCTGCGCGCGCCCATGGCGCCAGACGATCCAACTCGGACGCCCACACGTCGTAGTGGAGCAGCTTGTTCACCTTGTCCAGCATAGAAGGACCTCTACTCCGCAAACCACGGTCGACGGCTGAGCGAAAGCGCACAACCCGACATAATGTTATTCTCCGTCAGGCGCTGCCTGAAGTCTCATCAGGAATGTTTCACCTTGGTATAGGTGCGAACCGCCGATTCCTTCTATTGTACAAGCATCGAGTCACCTCTTCGCGTATCAATCACGCCGGTAGTCCCGATTCTGAGCCCGGTCGCTCGATCGAAAAGTCGCAGCGCTGTTTCCTCGATGACGAATTCGTAATCTTTGCCCTGTTGGAAGGAGATCGCGATATCTGGCGATAGCCGAGCCGACACGCGGGCGTTTCCGAGCTGCTCCTCTAAGCAGCCGTAGACGATGCGTTCGGCCCCCAGGTCCTCCACCCGCGTTACCCTAAGCCGAAAGGATACCGGCCTGCCGTGTCCCCGATAGGCCTCTTTCGGGAGAAGCTGCTCGGGACGGAGACCGATGATCTCATCCCCATACGCCACGAGGTTCATCGGAGGTGATCCAAGGAAGCCGGCTACAAAGGTGTCGGCCGGTTCGTGATAGATCTCTCGAGGCGTACCGATCTGCCTGACTTGTCCGGTATCCATCACGGCAATCCGGTCCGCCAAGGCCATGGCCTCCACCTGGTCGTGTGTGACATAGATGGTGGTGGTCCCGATTTGCCGTTGCAACTGCAGAAGCTCCTCTCGGGCAGCGGTCCGGAGCCGCGCATCGAGGTTTGAGAGTGGTTCATCGAGCAGAAATACCGCCGGCTCTCGAACCAGCGCCCGCGCCAGGGCTACCCGTTGCCGCTCGCCCCCTGAAAGCTGACGAGGCTTCCGATCGAGTAACTGTTCGATTCCGAACATGGCGGCAGCCCGCTGGACCTTCTCTCTAATAGCTGCGGTTCTTAATCCCTGCACCGTGAGAGGGAACCCAATGTTCCTGCCGACCGTCATATGAGGATAGAGCGCGTAGCTCTGGAAGACCATAGCGACTTGCCTCGCCTGTGGAGGGAGATCGTTCACCAGCCGTCCTCCGATGCGAATCTCGCCGCCGGTGGGCGACTCTATACCGGCGATGAGGCGGAGCAGGGTGGACTTCCCACACCCTGACGAGCCGAGCAGGACAAAGAATTCGCCATCGTTGACGGTCAGGTTCACCCCATCTACGGCCAGAACTGATCCGAATTGCTTTGTGACTCGATATATCTCAACTATGGCCATAGAATACGCCTAATCCTATAAAGCTGTTTCTAGCGTCTGATTGCGTCAGTGCTCGTAATATTTCAACAACTACATAGTCATTTCGGCGGAAGCCGGAATCCAGTTTTCATGAACTTCTGGACCCCGGCTTTCGCCGGGGTGACGGCTTTTGGTATCGCTGATTTTTGCAATTAAGCACTAGCCTTCACCCCTTTACGGAACCGGCCGTAAGACCGGAGACGATGTGGCGTTGGAAGAGAAAAACGAGAAGAATCAGCGGTGTGGTGACGACGACCGTAGCAGCCGCCATCTCTCCCCAGGGGACCTCGTGCAGGCCGGGAAAGAGCGCGATGGCCACCGGAATCGTCCGCATCGTCTCCGTTGAGGTAAAGGTCAACGCATAGAGAAATTCATTCCACGCGAAGATAAAGACCAGGATGGCAGCCGTTCCGATCCCCGGCGCAGCGAGGGGGACGAAGATGCGAACGAATACCTGAAACGGGGTGCAGCCGTCCACCAGAGCGGCCAGATACAAATCGTCCGGGATCTCCCTGAAGACGCTCCACAGGATCCAGATGGCAAGCGGAAGGGCGAAGGTGGTATAGGGGACGACGAGACCCGCATAGGTATCCCGCCACCCAAAGACCCGAATGAGCAGATAGAGGGGGCTTACGGTGGCGATGGAAGGAAACATCGAGATGGACAACGCGGCGAACAGCAGGAGATGCCTGCCCCGAAACTGAAGCTTCGCAATCGCGAATGCTGCCAGCGAGCCGATGGAGAGGCAGGATACGGTGGTCAGCGAGGCGACAATCACACTGTTCAGAATAAATCGCCCGAACGGACGATGTTGAAAGATCGCGAGGTAATGGTCGAAGACCGGCCTTGTCGGCAAGAGCGGCGGCAGCGTCCCGACCTCGGAAGTCGGCTTCAGTGAGGTGAGCAGTTGCCACAGGAAGGGCGCGAGACAGAAGACGGCCAGCCCCGTCAAGATCGCCCAAAAGATGGCCCCCTGTGCGACCCGCCCTACCCGCCTATCCATGACGTTGCCTTCTGAAGACGACGATGTACACAGCGCTCAACAACAGAACCGCAAGAAAGGTGGCGACGGCGACGGTCGAACCGTAGCCGAACTGAAGGGTCTGAAACAGCAGCGTATAGGCGTACAGACTCAAGCTCTCGGTGGTGCTGGCCGGTCCCCCTCCCGTCAGCACGTAGGCCAGATCAAAGATCCGAAACGCATCGAGCGTCCTGAAAAGCAGGGCGATCACCATAAAGGGCAACAGCAGAGGCGCGGTGATTCGTCGGAAGATCTGCCACTCACCGGCGCCGTCCACTCTCGCCGCCTCGTACAACTCCTCGGGGATCATCTGCAAACCGGCCAGCAGGATGATGGCGGCAAAGGGGCTGGTCTTCCAGACGTCCGCCAGGATGAGCGCAAACATGGCCAACGTGCGATCCCCAAGCCAATTAAGCGGGGCGGACAGCAGGCCGATCTGCTGTAGCAGATAATTCAGCACGCCGAACTCGGAATTCAAGATCCATTCCCACATCCTCGCCGACACGACGGTAGGAACAGCCCAGGGGATGAGCACCAGCGCCCTGAAGAGACCCCGTCCTCGAAACGACCGGTGGAGGAGGATGGCCAGGATGAGGCCCGTGATCAGTTCCAGGGAGACCGAGAGCAGCGAGAAGTACGCCGTATTCAGGAAGCTCTGCCAAAAGCGGGAATCCTGGAGAAGGAAGCGGTAATTGTCGACCCCCACGAAATACGAAATGCCGAATACCGGCATCCTCCGATCAAGACTGATCCTGAACGCATGCACGATCGGAAAAATGGCGATCACTCCGATCATCAGAGAGGCCGGCAGGATCATCAGGAACGCCCGATCCCCTCTCATTCCACCTCCAGCTTCAAGACGTGTTCGATGAGTCGGGAGGCGTCGTCAAGAGCCTGCTCAGGTGACTTCACCCCCATGATGGCCGCGCTGAACTCCGGTTGGAGAAGTTGGGAGATCATGAGGTAAAAGGGGGTCACCGGCCTCGGACGGGCCCGCCGCATCGCCTCGTAGAGAGGCAGGATGAACGGGTTTGTCCGGTTGAGCTCCGCATCGTGGTAGAGGGCATCGCGCGCCGGAGGAAACCCCAGCCGCATGGCCAGGACCTTCTGAGCTTCCTGGCTGGTCAGGAACTCGGCGAGTTTCCAGGCCAAATCCGGATGTGCTGAAAAACGGTTGACCCCAAGCAGCCAGCCCCCTAACGTCGGAGCGCTATGATACCCTTCAAAGGACGGGAGCGTGGCAATTCCGACCCTTCCCCGCATTGTCGAACCCTCCCGGTCATACAGCGTCAAGGCATAGGGCCAGTTCCGCATGAAAATCGCTCGACCCGCTCCGAAGAGGTGACGGGTCGCCTCCTCATCCGCTGAGGTCACAAATGCAGGGGAGACCTTGTCGACCGCGACCAGGTCACGCATGAACCGGACAGCCTCAACCGCCCTTGCATCGCGGAGGGCTGAGTCGCGGCCATCCAGCACGCGACCCCCATTGCCGTGGATGAACTCCAGGGCGACACAGATCAACCCCTCATACTGCTTCCCCTGCCAGACGAAGCCCTTCAGATCCGGATCCTGTTCGCTGTCCAAGATGATCTTCGCCTGTCGGGACAGCTCCTTGAACGTCCGGGGTGGCGCGAACCCGTACTTCGACAGCAGGTCCTTTCGAAAGTAGAGGATTCCCGCGTTGACAAACCACGGAAGCGCATAGATGCGATCTTTATAGGTTGAAGCCTCTACAGGACCCGGCAGAAACCCCGTCAATCCATCAGTCCCCAATCTCCGGGTGAGATCCATAAGCCACCCCGCTCTGGCGAACTCCTGAATCCAGATGACATCCAGCGCGAACACGTCAAAGGTTGCCGATCGGCCCTCGAGGGCCGTCACGTAGAACTGATGCTGCTGGTCCGTCGAGGTGGGGAGCACCTCCTCGATGACCTCGACCCCCGGGTTCTGTTGTTCGAACGCCTCGATCAGCCCGGTCAGGGCTTCAGGAGAGGGCACTTTGAAGTGAGCGAATACCAGTTCCACCGTCCCCTTCTCGTGGGTGACGGTCTCTTCTCTCGCACACCCGACGGCGACAACGAGGGACGTGACGAGGAGGGATAGTCCCAGCAGTCGACACACCGTCATCCGGACACCGCATCCCGGTCCGCTACAAATGAGAGATCTCGTCCCGCTCCTCCTCTTCCTTCTCACGGTGAAGGCGGCGTTCGAGCAACTCTCTGGCCAAGTCCCGACCGCCCAGGCCAAAGGCGAGCGCCAGCGCCAGGACGAGGCCGCCGAACGTGATCGAGAACGCCGCCACCACCATCTCTTTGGCGATCCCCAGTTGAGTGAGGACCGTCGCGACGGTAAACACCAGCACGCCCCACCGAATAAGGGTCGCAATGAGCTGCGCACCCCGGATCTGGGCATTGACCGCGGCAATCAGGGCGCCCTGAGCCAAGAAAACGGCCAGCAGCCACCCGGCCCACAGGAGGAGAATGGCGGTCAGGAGCTGGGGTAGGAAACTCAGGGCGCCCGCGGTGAGGCGCGTGGCCGCCGGCAGGTTTAACGCGTCGATCCCCATGAAGGCAAACACCAGACACACCGCCCAGAAGCTCAGACGGCCGACGAGGGAGGAACATGGTCGTCTCACCCCTGCCTTGGCCAGGGCCTGGCTTACTCCCCATCGCTCACAGAGCGGATCGAACCCGACGGCCAGCAGGATCCGGTGAAGGACGCTTTTGACGATCCACCCGGCCACGAGGCCGATCGCGATGAGGGTCATCATGGCCAGGAGGTTTGGTAAAAAGAGGGTCATCTGCTTGCCCGTATTGCGAATGGCGTCGAGCATCGCCTCTTGCCACAGTTCATTCATCGTGTCACCTCCAACGCGCCGCCAGGTAGGGCTTCATCGCCTCAAACCGTTCAGCCATCGTCTCAATGACCTCTTCCACCTGCTGATGGCCGCTCTCTTGCGTCTCCAGGACAAAGGACGCGGTCCTGCCGAGGTAGAGCGGGGTCAGCGCCCTGAGCAGATGCTCCAGGTGCAGGACTCGATGGTGGTAGGCCAGCGCAAAATCGTAGATCACAGAGACCCAGACATCGAGTGGAAACCGAAACTGTTCCGTCTCTCGGGAAGCGATGAGCCGCAGTTCGGTCAAGGTCTCAGGGGCGAGAATCGTCTCCCAGATAGGGAGCAGATCGCGGACGCCCTGCGCAAAGGCGCTCACCATCCGTTCTACGCTGACCGAGACCTGCTCGACCTCTACCTCGCGCAACGGTCCGAAGATCGGGACAGGACTCGATCCCTGTGTCGCCTGCCACACATTGGGGTACGCTTCGATCAAGCTGAAGAGGGAACCCACCACCTGTACCAGCATACCTGAGAGATGCAGCCCCGGGTCCTTGTGCTCGTGAACCTTGGCCCCGAGGAACGCCTGGCAGATTCGATATCCCTCGGCCGCCGCGGTGATCGTCATCCAGATATCGATCCCGAAGCGGGCTACATCGGTCTCCCAGACCGGCTTGGTGAGGTACAGCGCAGCCAGCTTCCCCGAGAAACCGAAGTCACCGCCGATAGGCTGTCGGATCCGTTGACCGTACAGGGACCTGGTCAGGGGATAGACAATGCTGTTGGTGATAGTCCCGTCATACTTGTGGCGGCGGTACAGCGGCGCCACATAATCAAATCTCCCGTCGTACACGGGTCGGACCAGCCGCTCGACCCACTCCGGAGTAATAGAGCGGAGATCCGAGTCGACAACCGCGCAGGCCTGGACCTGAAGCGTCTCGGCTATCTTGAAGATCGTTCGAAAAGCGCTCCCCTTTCCCGGGATCCCATGATACGGGGTAATAATCTCGTGGATGGGCGGAACGGGCTGCTGAACAAGCAGTGCGGACGACTCTCGAAGCGCTGCCTGCACAGCCTCGGGGGTTCCATCCTGAGATCCGCCATCGGAGTTGACGATGACCGATTGCGCATGCGGAAAGTACAGGGCGAGTCCGGAGGCGACGGTCTTGACGACATCCCCGATCGTACCGGCGTTGTTGTAGCTCGGGATCCCGATCAGGATGTCGGCCTTCCCGATCTCCTGCAGTCTCTCCAGAACGGGCTCATAAAGGAACTGTTCCACTGCCTTCAGTCCCTGCGGATAGAAGGTTCAGGACGGCCGTTCGCCATCCCCGCGGCCCGATGCCTTCGACCCGGATCAGGTTGGGAACCTTGACGGTGGAGTCGTAACTCCCGTCGAACCGTTGGACGAGGATGGGGACGTCGACGGCCCACAGCATGGGCAGGTCGTTCTGGCTGTCCCCGATCCCGGCAGTACGCACGACACCGCGCGCCCGCTCGAACAGCCGCGTCACATCGGTCACCGCTTTCCCTTTGTCATTGGCTCCCGTGAGGTGGTAAAGCCTTCCGCCCCGCGTACATCGGAGGTCTCGCGTTCCGAACAGCGTCGCCACACGCTCCAGCTCTTCAGCAGGATCTTTGACGAAAAACGGTTCATCGTACTCCCGGACCTTCGCGAGACGGGCCTCCTCCACCGAGAGACCCGTCAACGCGGCGACCTGCTCGACGCTCAGGTCCGAGAAGCCGCCAATCCTGGCCCCACTCTCGGCTCGGACCGCCCTCAATACATCGACCAACCTGTGGTAGGGGGTACCGTACTCGATAACGTGGTAGCCGTTCACGTCGCGCTGATACGGATAGGCGAAGGGAAAATAGCCCGCGGGGATAAAGGCGGCGCCTCCGTTCTCGACAATAAACGGATCATCGTTGTTGAGGCGCTGTCGGTACCGCGCCACCTCGGCCCTCGTCTTGCTGGTGCACAGGACGAGGGGAATGCCGCGTTGCCTGACCTTTTCCAACGCGTCTCGAGCCGGATCGAAGCTGTACGTCTTATAATCCAGCAACGTCCCATCCAGGTCGGTAAATATAACCAGGTCGACGCCGTCCATCACGATCCCGTAAAGTTCGTCAGGAGGGTAAGGTAATCCCTCAGATGCCTGGTAATGAGAAAATTTCCCCGGACGTATTCCCTGGCGGTGGCGCCCATCCTCTTGATCAACTCAGGGTGGTTCAGGAGATGGCTGATCCGGAAGGCCGCGCCTTCTGCCGTATGAACAAGGTAACCGGTCACGTCGTCGATGATCTGAACGGTAATGCCGCCCACGGCTCCGCCGATTACCGGCTTGCCCTTCCACATCGCTTCCGACACGGTGAGGCCGAAACCCTCCCTGGTAGATTTCTGCAGTACGATTGTCGCCGTTCGTTGAAGTGCGTTGATGGTCAGATGAGCGTCCGGCGGGAGTTCCAGGATATGGATGTCCTGATCCTGCCCCGCCGCCTCACGGACTTCAGCCAGTACTGTCGCTCCCTCCGGATCGTCGGCCGCGCCGCCGCCGGCCAACACCAGTCGACAGTCATGATACCGTTTGACAAGCCGATAGGCATTGATCACCCCCAAGGGATCTTTGAAGCGATCAAAGCGGGAGACCTGAAGAAGTATCGGCTTATCCCTTGGCACCTCAAGACGATCAAGGACGCTGTTGGCCTCCGATCGGGACAACTCCCGGTTCTTATCGCTCAGCGGATCGATAGACGGGTAAATGAGGAATTGGGGGATCGGAAGTCGCTGGCCAAAGCTGGGCAGCGAGAAGATGGTGGCGTCAAATTGCGCGACAAAGTGGCGAAGGAAGTTCCAGACTCGCCGCTGGGGGTGGGACGCATCGATATGGCACCGCCAGATCCACCGCCCCCTTGTCCGGCGCTCGATCAACAGCGCCGGCTGGGGATCGTGGATAAACACCAGATCTGCGTCCAGATTCAGAGACTTCGCATTCTGTCGATTGACCTCGATGAAGGTCCGGTACATCTCCTCGGTAATGACCTGCTCATGACCCTGAAGGGCGTTATGGAACCGCTTGGTGACGGCGAAGAAATCGGGAGTTCCCTCGATCACCTCCCACCGCGCGTCAATCCCGAGCGTCTGCAGCATCGGAACCAGACGGGTAAGGATCTCGGCCACTCCTCCCCCATACCGGGTGGAGTTGACGTGGAGGAAACTTCGCCCTTTCACCCGTTCGCTCAAACGGCAGAGCAGATCGACCGCTCCTTTCGGAGCCACCTCGCGATAGTCTTCGACCTTGCAGATCATCGACCGCCTTCTCGCTTCAAAAACACGTCGCAGGTGGTGAGGAGCTTTGAGCGGAGCTGCTCAAGGCTACCCAGATATGGATTGATCATCCCTATCGCGTCAGCCAGTTCCGGCATCTGCAGACATTCCCGAAGCCAGACGGAAAAATCACCCTCTCGGCGATTGAGCCGCATGCGCGCCTCGAGAAGGTGGAAATAGATGGCGCTGGCATCAACATCGGCCAGGGCGTTTCGAAACCCTGTCAACGTCCTGACTTCAAGCCCGGTGGAGACCTCGACGATTCTGGACTGCTTGAAATAGAACGGCTCCCCGAACACGACCCGCGGTACGATAGCCATCCTCGAAAGATGGTCGTCAACGATTGAAAGGACCTCTTCGCGAAGCACGGTCAGATTTGCAAAGTCGAAGGGGTCCACAACAGCCAGACGCTCGCCGAGGATATGGTCCCTCACCTGGACAGCGACCCAGGTGGCGAAATCGCTGGGGTAGAGGCCGGCCACAAACGGGTGGCGAAGAAAGTAGCTGTGGGTATGATAATAGATCGAATCAAGCGGGACCTCATCGAGGAGATCGGCCAGTTCCTTTTCATTCTCCGCCTCTTTGCCCAGGATCTCCTGGAGCTCGATGCAGCCCACGAAGAGAAAGGGCGACGTTGCCTCCCGCTCCATCATCTCATTGCTCCTCTCTCCGCTTTCTCATCCGAAGGTGAGCAGTGAGCCCACACCGCTGTGGGTTTCAAGATACTGCCTTCTGAGGGTATGGGCCTTTCCGGACTCGTGCCAGGTCCGGGCCGTCTTCCTGATCTCCTCCTCGAGAACGGCGGTCCGGGAAACCAGTTCAGGAGCGATCTGGGACTGAACCGCCTCGACAGCCCGCCTGAGTAAGGCGGCTCCCCGCTCGATCATCCCGGTATCCCACCATGGACGGCAGGAGGCCCACCAGTATTGGCAGCTATGAAGTCCCTCGTCCAGATAGTGTCTCGCCGCCTCATAGCCCGGCGCGGACCGATCGACCGAGGTCAGCGCATCAATGGCCAGGCGGGTGAGCGCCCATTGGGCACGGTGCAGATCATGGTCCGGGTAGGCCCATTGGGGATACGGAACGGCGGCGGCCATCTCGTCTTCCCACGTGCTCCATGAGCACGGCAGCGGATCCACCTCCTCTTCCTCCTCAAAGAGGGTAAACAGATCGCTGAGTCGGCAAAGATCCAATGCGCGTGAGGTAAAGATGTCGATCAACAGTTGCTCCTGACCCTTTCGATGATGACCGTACACCTCCCCATCCGTACCGGTCAGGAGGTAACGCGTGTGCCCGACCGCAGCGCCGAGATGTCGAAGCAGCTTCTCTCCGGTAGGAAAGCGCCCGTAGGTGATCCCGGCCGAGGTGGACCGCTCTTTGAAGAAGACGTGAAAATCCCGCAAGCCGCGAACGCGATAGAGTCGATCGGGGCGAACAATGTCCAGTGTACCGCAATAGCCGATCTCGTCGACGACGATCCATCGGTAACCCAGGCGGTGGACCATCTCCGCGACCCCTCGGCTGTAACACATCTCCGGGGAAAAGAAGCCCTGCGGCCGGTAGACGTTCCCCAGGTAGCGACGGTTGGCCGCGGTGTTCAGTTCAATCTGGCGAACCGCCTCCGCTTCCGGGATCAGGGGAAGGATCGGGTGGTACATGGCGCTCCCCGTAAATTCGATCTGACCGCGAGCGGCCAGCTCTCCGAGTCCGTCTATGACATCCTGATAGCCGCCACGGACCAGTTGCTCGGTCAGGCAACCGTTGATGTTCAGGGTCAGTCTGGCATGCGGATGCCTGAGGAGAATGGCGACCAACGGCCGATAACATTCATTCGTGACCCTTTCCAGGATCTCCGGGGTCTGCGTCGGCGGCTGATAGATATGCACGAAGTTTGTCCAATACATCTGCCTCACCCGTCCTTCCAGCGTGTGAGTTGTCGTCCCCCATGGCCGGGAGATCGGCCGGTGGAGACAAGAAACCGTGCAATCGTCCGATTGCCACAAATCCGAAGGTATCGCTCACAACTTATTGTCCTGATCGACGGCGTCGCGCAGCCTGGTCAAGAAGTCAGGAACCGCCGCCAGGACCCGGTTCCAGTTGGGGATCAACGGGACACCCAGCGGGTCGGCCAGGAACCCTTCGATCGCCAATTGGATGGCCCTCGCGAAGGCCTCTACCGCCTGCCCCTCCTGATGCTGGTCGTACACAAGCCGGTTGATGTACGCGTCGTTCTGGTACCGGCTCAGCATGTCGCGGGCCGTCCTGATATAGGTGATCGGCAGGGTCTTTAAGAGCCCGTCGGACAGGACGGTCCCTTCTTCAGCCAATGTCCGAAGGATGCTCTTGGTAATATCGACAGCCATTCGCGTCAGCCCCTTGGTCGGGTCGGTCGCAGAGAGATCCTGATGCTTGTGGTCATACGTGTCGGCCAGCTCTACCTGGCAGACCCGTCCCACGGCACAGTTCCGATAGACCTGGGCCAACACCCCGACCTCCAACCCCCAGTCCCACGGGATTCGATTCACCCGGGCCAGATCCGCGATCATAGCGAATTCTCCGGCTAATGGGTATCTGAAGCTGTCCAGATAGGTCAGGAACGGTTGCTGGTCCATGATCCGCTGAAGGGCTCGGATGAGGGGCACTATCAACAGTCTGACGGCTCTGCCGTGGAGGCGATCCGTCACCCGACTGTAGTAGCCCTTCGCAAACTCAAACGCCAATCGCGGATTCGCGACGGGGTAGCAGAGTCGCGCGAGCAACTCTCGTTGGTAGGTGAGAATATCGCAATCGTGAAGCGCAATGACGTCGCTTTGGCCGCGGGCCAGGACATAGCCGAACGTCATCCACGCCGATCGTCCCTTGCCGTCCGGTCCGGCAGAGATACCGCGTTCCTCCAGTAAACGATAGAGGGCCTGGATCCTAGGGCCGTCGTTCCAGAGCAGCAGAGGCGCCTGAGGAAGAGGCGCAAAGAACGCCTTGGCCTTCAGGAACTCCTCCTCGCCGGCCCGTCCCAGCCCGACGACGATCTCTCGCAGATACCGGACCTGGGCCAGTTCATCGACAATCCGGGGCAGCGCCTCCCCTTCCAGTTCGGAGTAGAGACACGGCAGCACCAACGCGATGGGCCGATACAACAGTGTCTCTTCCAACTCCTTCTCAAGCTGTTCGAGGTTCGGCTTTCCCAGCCGATGGAGCGTCGTGATTACGCCTGTCTGATGGAAATCACTCATCCGATCCCCTCCGATTGAACAATCGCTACGCTTCGCCGATCTTCTGCTCGAGAGCCTTTTTGACCATCTGAACGAGGACCGACATGCCGAACGGCTTCGCAAGGTAGGCGGTCGCCCCCTTCCCCATGGCCTCAACACACGTCTCCCGGTCGCCGAAGGCCGTAATGAGGATGACCTGAGCCTCCGGCCGGAGGCGCTTGATCTCGGGAAGAATCTCGATACCGCTCAGGTCGGTCATGATCTTATCCAGGATGATGACCTGGTATGAGGCCTCCTGAATCGTGCGGAGCGCCTCCGATCCATTCGCTGCCTGGGTGACATGGAATCCTTCTCGGGTCAGGATATCCTCCAGAAGTCGACGCATCTCCTGATCATCGTCGATAACCAGAATTTTCGGTACGTACAATTCATACAGGTCCATTGACTGAGCCTCCCTTTGCGTACCAGCCATGCTCTTGCCATACCAGCGCAGCTCGCATTTTTATCTATTCACCGTGACGCTTTACCAGGCCAGCACGATCCTGACGTCGCGGACATTGATGCCGGTTGGCCCTGTGATAATTGTATCTCCAAGCCGATCGAAGAATCCATGCGAATCGGATGCTTCGCGCACTATCGCGATACCCAGACCAGCCGCCTCAGCCCTGCTGAGTGTCGTACCGTCGGCAAACGCGCCCGCCGCACCGGAGTTTCCGTCGATTCCATCGGTCCCCGCGCTGAGCACTGCTATCTGTTTGCCTGCAATGACCTCCACGCTTTCCAGGGCGAATGCCTGATTTCGCCCCCCGCGTCCTCCACCCAGTACCGGAGAGACCAGTTCGCCGCCCGATATCACCGCAACGGGCGTTCCATCAAGGCCCTTGACTTCGTCCTCGGCCCGCTGAGTCAGTATCCTGGCCGCATCAGAGGCTGAGGTGTCGTCCGACAGCTCAACGACAATCGGCCTCCACCCGGTCCCTTCAGCAAATCTCACGGCCGCTGCGACCGCGTCATCGTTGTCCAGAAGCTTGTGCCATTGTGCCCTCTGAAAGGCCGGATGGTCGGCTTTCGGTGTTTCGGGCACGCCGCCACTATCAACGAGCGCCCGAATGGAATTGGGAAGTACGGAGGTCAGCGTATACCGCTCGACGAGTCCGCGCATCTGCTGAACGGTAGAATCGTCCGGCATCGACGGCCCCGACGCCACAAAGGAAGGATGCCCACGAGGCACATCGGAGATGTACAGCGTCAGTTGCTGCGCCGGCGCCGCCGCGACAGCAAGCCTGCCGCCTTTCACCGCCGAGACGTGCTTCCTGATCGTGTTGGTCTCGACGATGGTCAACTCCCCTGAAATCAGTGCTCGGTTCATCCCCGCAAGGTCCGCGAGAGTCATGGTATCACTGATCGGCAGTTCGAAGCAGGCCGACCCCCCGCCGGACACCAAAAAAATCGCCAAATCATCACCGGTCACTCCGCGCATCATAGATAGGGCCGTTGCAGCGGCATCCAGGCTCGCCCTGTTCGGCATCGGGTGCCCGCCCTCGAAGGTCTGAAACCGCGGATGACTCCAGCCCTGAAGCGCTGGATCGGCCAACACACCGGCATATGGCGCAATGTCGCATCGCGTAAGGAACGCCTCCGCCATGCCGGTTGCGCTCTTGCCCATCGCGACGACGTAGACCCGCCCGCGGATCCGATGCGCACCGGCGATGACGTCCTCCGGCAGACGACGATCAAACGCTCGACCGATATCACAGAAATCCAGAACAGACCGGAACTGGTCAAGAAGCTTATGCTTGGCCGTAGCACAATCCATTAAGCCGCCTACACGGGTTGGGGACGGTGAACGGGAAACGTGATCAGGAAGGCGGTTCCCGCACCCGGCTCACTCGTCACCTCGATAGTGCCCCCGTGATCCTTCACGATCCCGTAGACCACCGAGAGCCCGAGGCCGGTCCCCTCCCCGACCTTCTTCGTCGTAAAGAATGGATCAAAGATCCGCGGAAGACTTTCAGGAGCAATACCGGATCCGGTGTCTTCGACGCGCACTTCGATCAGGTCATCGCGAGCCTGAGCAGCCACCAGCACGCTCCCGCCATCCGGCATCGCGTCGAGGGCATTGAGCAGAAGATTTACGAAGACCTGCTCGAGAAGGTATGGATCGGCGGCCAGTTTGGGAAGCGTGTGTGGGATCAACGATTCAACGCGGATTCCGCGCTGCGCAAGTTCGTGGTCGAGCAGGGGCAGCACATTCGAAAAGACCTCCGACAAGGACGTCGGAGCGATATGGGGCGGGGTGGCCCTGGCGTAACCCAAGAGCTGTTCGATGATCCGCCTGATCCGCTGGATCTGCTGGACGATAATCCGAAGGCTTTGCACGCTCGGATGGCTTTCAGAAAGCCAGGGGAGCAGATACTCCGCTCTCCCCGAAATAACGTTGAGGGGCGTCCCGATCTCGTGAGCCAGACCCGCCGCGAGTCTTCCCACAGCGGCCAGTTTCTCCGAATGTTGGAGCTGTCTCTCCAGATCTACCTTCTTGGTTGTCTCCGCCAGGATCTGCTCCCTGGCCTGTTTCAGACTTTCCGTCATCCGATTGAACTCGGTCGCCAACCGACCCAATTCATCTCTCCGCGTGATCGGTATCCGCCGATCCAACTCGCCGGCCCCAATGGCGGCGGCTCCCTCAATAAGCACTTGAATCGGTTTTGAGATGCTTCGTTTTGTGAGGTACCAGAACGCCATGGCGATCGCGCCCATGATGGCAATGCCGGCTAAGATGATCTCGTCCCGGCGGCGAAGATAGGCTCCCTCGATCTGCGAGGTCCGGTATACGATCTCGAGAAGGCCGGGACCTCTATTGATCAGCCGGATCGGACGAAGATAATGGAGCACCTCCTCCCCATCTAACCTGTGGGAGAAGCTCTTTGATTGCTTGCGTGCGACGGCCTCTCGAAACTCCTGCCTGGCAGGCGTCATCTCGACACCTTCCTGATCCCCTCCAACAAGTGGAGTCCCGTCGGCCTGGAAGAGTGTCACGCGAGCGACGCCGGCGTATCCCTTCGCCTCCTCAAAGAGATCCTGAACATCCTCCCACTGGTCGCGACGAACGGCATTGCGAACGGCTACCTCCAAGGTCCGGGCCATCACCCGAATCTCCCGCTCGCGTTGTTCAATCAGCGCCACCCGCTCCGCGCTCAACTGTCGATACAGATACAGGCCTGTCACGATCGCCACCGCGACCGTCAGAGAAACGACGAGTCGTGTTCCAATCCTCACAGAGACCCCTTCCAGTTTCATAGCTCGCTCATCAACAGCCGCCACTCCACATTCCCGCCGAATCTAATGTGCGCCCAGCTCTAGGGGTGGAGGAATTATGATCCTTTTTTGTTTATCTCTTTTCTCTTCTCCATCTCACCTATGCCGATAAATGGTACAGCCCCAGCCCCTGTAACCTGGGGAAGTATTCCATTCCATTTATCTATCGCCTTGAGATTGGCCTCTATTTTTCTCAGTTCTATAAGGTCTGGTGAAATATTTGCTCTTTGTAACCTTAAGGCCTCCGCTTCTGCCTTGGCTGCCGTCACCTTCTGTTCTGCCTCTATCTTGATCCTCTCCAGGTCCCTTCTCGCTTTCAGTGCGAGTTGTTCTGCTGTCTGTTTTGCTTCAATGGCTTCCATAAATACCTTGGAGAAGCTGAAGCCGACGATAGAGAATGCATCAACCGCTATGTTGTGCAACATGAGCCTTTCAGTAAGCGTTGCTTTCATGGCATCGCTGACCGCCGGCCTCTTTGTGATAAGCTCTTCCGCGGTGTACTTGGCGGTCACAGCCTTTACCACCTCCTGCACTGCAGGGTCTATGATCCGCTCTTTAAACCCTACACCGATAGACTGGTAGACAACATTTGCCTTATCCGGCATTATATGATAGTTAATCGCAACAGTAGAGCTGACATCCTGCAGGTCGGATGATGCGGCTGCCGCATCCGTCGTGGCCTTCTGCACCTTGACATCCACCCGGACAACCGTTTGCATGATGGGCACCCTGAAATGCAGCCCTTCTCCAAGCACATCCTCCTGAACAGCGCCAAAATTCATGACAACCCCTCTTTCACCAGCCCCAACCTGAACCCATGGCCGAAAAAACAGGAACAACACCAGAATTGCTCCAATAATCAGGACCAGCCTCATCGGCCCCTTCATCATATCTATTATGTCTTTAGCGCTGACATACTCATCGTTCTCAGCCATTACACTACCTCCTTTTTCATTAGAGGCCGCTTAGCACATCCGTCAAGGTCGAAGTTCGTTCTACAATTGTCCTCACCTTCATGAGATACCGTCGATATGCCGCGATGTGCCGTCCTCGAACCGCTGCTCAAGTTCAGCGATTCATGGATGCCATCGTTCAGTGACGGCGCCGGCCGTGAGGCCCGTCGCTCTCCCGTTTAAAGGGCTGCAGCCATCCATTGAAGGAGCGCAACCACTTCCTTCACGCCCCGCACGTAATAGTGCGCGTTTGACCCTGCGTGGGCGCCGACCCGTATCGTGATGCCTTCCGCAAGTGCCCCAAATGCATCTTCATCAGTAAGATCGTCACCAATGTAAATCGGTAAGACCGAGCGTCGGCGGATTTGCTTCAACACCCGCAGTGCAGCGTGACCTTTTGTCCAGTTGAGTTTGGGACGGAGTTCGATCACCTTCTTTCCGTGAAGGACTGTCAGTCCCGATGAGCGAACCAGGGGAACGATTTCGCGCGCAAACACTCCCATGAGGTGACCCTCCAGCCCATGAGCCACCAACCGGTAATGCAGGCTGACCGATAGACCTTTATCCTCGACCAGCACGCCGGGGATATCGGCTGCCACGTCGGTGAGTTGCGACCGAATCCGCGCGACCGCTTCTTGCAAAGCACGTGGCACGATCACCCCGGTCTGTCGACCATTATTCCACATTTCCAGTCCATGATTGCCAACGTAAATCAGGTCCCGTACCATGACCAGCCGTCGCAGCTCGTTAAGCGATCGTCCGCTGATCACGGCGACCGTCATTCGAGGACGGCGTGAGAGTACTCGGAGCAGCGACCGTGTCGAAGAGGCAAGCGTCGCCTGCTCCGGGGTGGAGGCAATCTCTGTGAGTGTGCCGTCGTAATCCAGGAGCAGCGCCATATAACTGCTGCTCAATATATCCGCCGCAACCCGCGGCCACTGAGACCAGAGCCATTCCATCTGGATTGAGAGGATCAGGCTATTGAGGCACGCGACTCTTCAACACGAACCTCAACGAGATCCGTAATGAGATCAGCGGCCCATCGATACACGTTGCGCTCCCTCACCACCTCCCGCATCCGTCGCATACGAAGAGCCTGCTCCCCCTTCGCCATGTTGAGGGCCGCGTAGATGGCATCGGCGATCTCTTCTACGTCGTAAGGGTTGACGATAATAGCATCATGCAGCTCACGAGACGCTCCGGTAAATCGACTCAATATCAGGACGCCTTGTTCATCCTTCCGCGCCGCAACGAACTCCTTCGCCACGAGGTTCATCCCGTCGTGGAGCGATGTTACCAGGCACGCATCTGCCGCCTGATAGAATCGCTGAATCGCCTTGCCGGTATGATGCTGTTTGAGGAGAAGAATCGGTTTCCAGTAACCATTCTGGAAGCGCCAGTTGATGCGATCCGACTCGGCCTCGATGGCGGCGATCAGGTCTTGATACTGCTTGATATGGGTACGACTGGGGGCGCCGAGCTCCACAAAGGTAAATTCTCCCTGGAACGTCGGATATTTCTCCAAGAACCGCTCGATACCTCGCAAACGTTCAAGCAGTCCTTTGGTATAGTCGAGACGATCAACGCCTATAGCCAGATAGCGTGCCCGGATGCCGAATTCCATCAGCAACGCCTCCGTGCTCCGCGGCTCCACTGTGCCTTCACCCGGCGCCGCGTCGTCATCAAGGAAGGCGATGCTGATCGGGAAGGGTTTGACATACGTAGTAGAGTTGCCGCGCCTGACGGCAAAGTGCTCCCATTCGATCCGTGATTCGAGCACTCGGTCCACCGTTTCCAGAAAATTGTTACAATGAAACTGAATATGGAACCCAATCAGGTCTGCGCCCAGCATCCCATGGAGCAGCTCGCGCTGCCAGGGACAGATCCCAAACGATTCAGGATTGGGCCACGGGATGTGCCAGAAGATCCCCACGCGCGCATCAGGTCGTCTTGCCTTGATCAGCCTGGGCAGGAGGGCGAAGTGGTAATCCTGAATGAGCACGCACGGCTCTTCAACGCCTTCGAGCTCCGCCAACGTGACCTGCGCGAACTTGTTGTTCACATCCCGATAGTATTGCCAGTCGTCGGCCCGAAAGACGGGCCGGGTGTGGGCAATGTGACAGAGCGGCCATAGACCCTCGTTGGCAAACCCATAGTAGTAACCCTGTTCTTCCGCCTTCGTCAGCCACACTCGCCTCAGGGTGTAGCTGGGCGCCCCGGGGGGAACCCTGAGCCTGTCGGCGTCATCCACGACCACGCTATCGGCGTCGCCGCTTCCGTGGGCGATCCAGGTCCCTTCACACGCGGCCAGCACAGGCTCCAGTGCGGTAACCAAACCGCTCGCCGGAACAACGCATTCGACCCGGTTTCCCCTTTTAACGTGGAGTAAGGGCTCGCGATTGGAGATGACAAAGATCGGTCTTCCCTGGAGTTTTACCCGCAAGTGCTCTTTCAAAGACCTGGGAGTCCAAGGCGTCTCCGCCACTTGTCCGAACTTGGCATCTTCGGCAGCGGCCTTCGCGGCTGACAGGCTCTTTGCCAGATGCGTGACCTCCGTCGCCAACGGGTTCAAGAGATCTTTGCTGGAGAGTGATGAGACATCGATGATCTCCCCTTTGCGCAATCGCTTGATCCGCTCCGCCATTCTTGCGATGGACCCGATGAGGGTCCAGCGTATAACGAACAACGCTGTCAACGAGATTAAGAGGGCTTGAACCAACAGTCGTAGGAAATTGTGTTGCCAGATCTGGCGAAGATGGCGCTGGATATAGCTCGCATCATGGAAGAGCGTAAGCGCCCCCGCGAACTGCGCCTCAGGGTGAAGCGGCAGAACGAACACATACATCAGCTTATCGCCGATGGTGATGAGATCGCCCATTTCGCGATCTGCAGTGATTGCCTCGATTACGCGCCTTGGAGCTGTGGCGACATGCGGCGCGAGCGTGCGCGTGACCGCCAGAGGGAGCCCCTTCGTATCGTAGACGGCTACTCCGGCGAGCCTTTCCCGGTTCCCGAACTTCTCGACGATCCGCTGGAGTCTCGACTGGCCTTGTCCGATCAGGGGCTCGACGCTCTCCCCCAGGCTTTCCGCCAGCAGCGATGTCCGGCGCTCAAGGTCGCCCATCTGCCGCTGCCTTTCCTGACGTACTTGCAGGACAGTAAACGCCAGCACGATCACGCTCACGACCGTCACGATTGCCAGCACCAGCCGCAGAGTAATCCGCATTTGCCTTTCCTCTCGTCCCGATCAATTCGTTCGCGGGAAGTTAGGTGGCCTAAAGACATCCACCCTGATCCCCGCTTTGCCTGCGGTGTCTGCGTCAACAGGCAGACGACCCCTCCGCAGCGGCGGGGTGGACGTAGATCACCCGCTGCGGGAAGGGGATCTCGATCCGCTCCTTCTGAAAGCGGGCCAAGATCCGTTTTCGCAGCTCATGCTGAACCAGGTACTGATCTACAAACTCGTTGACCTGCACGATCAAGGTGAAATCAAGCGACGACTCGCCAAACCCTGGAATGAAGCGGACGAATGGGACGGGTTCCGCCAGCAGTCCGGGAACATCCCCTATGGCAGAGCGAGCCTCTTCCACCAAGATCGCTTCGATCCTGCCGGGATCGCACGCATAACTGACATTGATGGGAATCAGGACCGACATCCGCTTCTCCGGCAGATGGTAGTTGGTGAGGATTGTGTCGGCCAACTTGGCATTGGGAACGATGACCAGGTTATTCGGTAACGCCCGGATCCGTGTCGTCCGCCAGCCGATATCAACCACGTACCCCTCCTGGCCGGATTCCAATTTGACGTAATCTCCCACCCGAAGCGGCTTTTCCACTAGCAGGTGGATTCCAGCGAACAGGTTCGCCAGCGAACCCTGAAGCGCTAAGGCTACGGCCAGACCGCCGACACCCAGTGCAGTCAGGATTGGGGTAATCGATATCCCGAGGGTATTTAACAGGATCAGTGCGCCACAGACGTAGACGACCCCCTTGGCGAGCCCGATGGTAAGGCCTGTCACCGCCATCTCGACACCCAGGCGATCGGCATACGTGCGGGTAGCCGCCGCCAGGAACCGACCGACGGCCAGTGTCACTGAGATGATCAAAAGGATCGCTACGCCGTCGTTGATGAGTTCTACGGTTCGGGGCGGAAAGGAGGCGACCATGGCGACGCCGATGTACAACCCAAGCGCAAGACACGACAAGAGACTCGGCACACGGAATGCCTGCAGCGCCAGGTCATCCATTCTGCCTTCTGTTTTATGGGCCACGGTCCTGAGCGCGCGCAGTCCAGCCCGTCTCAGCACCAGGAGAGCCGCGATAGCCCCGAGCGCTACCGCGGTTGCAATCAGCAGCTCAACGATGATCTTCTGCCCAGCCATACCTTACCCTCGGTCGGATCCTTCCTGACGGCCCCATCAGGATACCATGGCCGCTCTGCTTCACCAATGTGTGCGCCGCTGTATTTGTATCGATCAATGCCGATGCCCGCCTTCGGTCAGGCTCTTCAGATAGGCTATGAGATCGATGAGTTGTTGAACCGTCATCGAGTCGTTGTAGCTGGGCATCTTTGATCGACCATCAGCGCCGAGATATCCTTTATCTTCATCCTTGTGGTGCCTGATCCGCCAGACCGCAGAGGCATTCGGGTCGATGATCGTTTCGCCGAAATACTCAGCGGGGTGCATCGCTCCCATGCCCGAGAGGGCGGGCCCCACATCCCCCTGTTCGGCTTCAGGCGCGGGAAAGTCCTCGCCAGCCACTTCATGACACTTGAAGCATTCAGAGTCGATAAAGACTTGCCGTCCAGCGTGATGATCTCCGGCTGGTATGGCAAATCGCCACCGTGGGGGGATTGCGAGCCGGGGCTGTGGCTTTACCGAATTTCTCTGTTGCAGGAACTCTGGCGGAGGTCCCACCAGGCGGTGCTGGTGATGTCCACCCCCCCTTAGCGGTGCGTCGCTCCACCCATTCACGATCGAGACCAATACAAGACCGCACGCCAATGCAGTTCCCGTACGCAACACCCTACTTGTAAGAACAGCGCGGCATCGGAGCCTCGCCCTTCGCGCCTTGCCTCTTACCTCTTCTCTCCCCATGATCCGCAATGTTTCGCTCCTTTCCGTTGTTGACGATACGAATCAGTCATGGCCGCTCTTTCCATCGCTTGATGGTGCTCCGGTCCCGCGGCGTACCAGAGCACGATTGTAGGCTTTAATCACGTGCCGGCGAGAGATGATCCCCACGAGACGCCTTAAGTTCGTCCGCTCCACCACCGGCAGGTGGCCCAGGTCGCGCTCATGGAATTTGATCAGTACCTCGCGCAGACTCTCATCGGGAAACGCGCACAGCAGATCACGGGTTGCGTAGTCAAGAACGCGGTCGTCCAACCGGTTTTCGTCCACGGCTTTCGCCACGTCACGATAGGTCACGACACCCACTAGTTCCTCGTGGCCATCCACGACCGGGAACCACTCGTGGCCGGCCTTCGCGACAAGCCGCAACAACTCGTGGATCGTGGCCTCCTGGCGGATGGAGAGCGGACGATGGGTCAGCGCGTCCTCGACCTGGATCTCAGCCATCAGGTCACCCCCAGACGCCGTCCCGTACCGGATCCCCTGACGTGTCAGCTTCAGGGTGTAGATGGACTCGGCGCTGAGTTCTCGGTAGAACAGCACGGCGATAATGGTCGTGCACATCAGCGGAAGGATGATGCGATAGTCATCGGTCATCTCGAAAAGAATGATGATCGAGGTGATCGGCGCCTGGGCGGCCGCCCCAAACGTCGCGCTCATGCCGACCAGCGCGTAGGCGCCGTAGGAGGCGGTAAATGTCGGAAACAGCGCGTGAATCAGTGAGCCGAACGCCCCCCCCAACTAGTCCTCCGATAAGGAGGGATGGCGCAAAGACGCCTCCCGACCCACCCGAGCCCAAGGTCAACGAGGTCGCCAGGACCTTGGCCGGCTGCAGGGCCAGTATGGTGCCGACGGGAAGTTGCATGATCAAGAGCTGCTCCATGGTCGGCAGCCCCGTCCCGAAGACCTGCGGCAGGAAAAGCCCAATAGCGCCCACGGCGAGACCGCCGACCGCCGGCTGTAGATATTCGGGTACGCGGGAGCGGGCGAACAGGTCCTCGAAGGCGTAGAGGATTTTGACGAATGCAAAGGCAGCCAGGCCACAAAAGAGACCCAGCAAGGCGTAGAAGAGCAACTCCTTTTCACTGATCAGGTCCCACGGGGGAAGGGTAAACGCGGGGAAATTCCCCAGCATCGCCCTGGAGACGACTGCGGCGGCAACGGCGGAGAGGACAACCGGACTGAAATCGGCAGTCAGTTGCCCAACGAGAACCTCCAACGCAAACATAGCGCCGGCAATAGGGGCGTTAAAGGTAGCCGCCACGCCCCCCGCCGCGCCGCACGCGACCAGGGTCCGCACCCGCTCGGTCGGCATCTGCAACCACTGCGCGACCGATGAGCCGATGCTGGATCCGATCTGGATCATCGGACCCTCCCGCCCGGCGGAGCCGCCGGAACCGATCGTGATCGCGGAGGCGAGGATCTTGACCAGGGCCACTCGGCGTCGAATCCGACCGCCCCTGAGCACCATGGCGCTCATCACCTCCGGAACGCCGTGGCCTTTGGCTTCCCTGGCGAAGTGGACAATCAAGGGCCCTACGATCAGCCCGCCGATGGCCGGCAGCAGGAGTACATAGTACCGGCCGAGACCGGCGAAGAGCCACCGGCCGCCATCAAAGAACACGGACATGGAAAGCTGCAGCAGGCGGATGAACGCGACGGCGCCGAGTCCGGTAGCGAGGCCCACCATGATCGCGATAAGCACCAGCGACGTGGGCTGGGGGAGCTTCAGCCTCGTGAAAGGATGCAGGACCCGGACCCAGGATCGCGGTCCCCGACGGAGCACTCGGGATGATTCCCTACCGGTCTGAATCGTCACCGGACTTGTCGCTGCACCTCCTCCGGCAGGCCGGAGGTGTAGGAGTACGACTTGACGATCCCCCGATCGTTGAACGTGACATGCAGCTCTTTGGAAAGCGGCCGACCTATGCCGCCCGCCCTCACGTAGACCCATGTCCAGGTCTGGTTCCCATCCTCGATCCCGACCTGGGTCGGGGAGCCAAAGAGTTGAAGCAGTTCAGCTCGTGTGGTCACCCCGTTCTTGATCATTTCAGCAGTCGGCGTCCGGAACTCCTCCCCCACCGAGACGCAGCCCGCGAGCAGCACGACAAGGAAACCAAGACTCAGAACACGACGATACGGGCGGCCCATCGTTCTCTCCTCTCCCATCCCTCTGTCCCTCTTCGTGGTATCATTTCCAGCGTCGTACTCCTATCCCGTCGACTATTTAATGACGATCGTCCGCGCGATATCACCCGACTCGACGCGCTCGAACTGCATCCACACACGGTCACCGACTTTGAGATCGGCCAACCGCTTCGTCGTTCGCCCCTCCTTAATGACCGTCTGATCGGTAACCGAAGCGCCAACGACCAAGGTGTCGGTCTTCCCTGTCGGCACCGCCACGACAAGGGTGTTACTTTCCGGTACGACCGCAGTGACGGTACCCACGACAGTGCGGACCATGGCCGTTTCGCCTTGAGCGGCCTCGGTCGGCGTCGCGGCAGTGTCCCGGTCTGCTGCCGGACTCGGTCCGGCCTTCCCTAGCGCAATCAACGCTATGGTAACCGTGAGAGTGATAAAGGGCTTACAGAGTTTCATCGCAGTCCTCCTCCGGAGCCGTCGACAGATATCGCGTAGCTCCGACTCCGGACCAGGTCACAGAGACCACATATCCGGGAACCCGTACTCGTATTACCCGGGAACAAGCTTGCGGGCACAGCTCCCACATCCATCAGAGGGAAGCCTGTGAAGCCGTAGTCGCCCATCAGGCCCGCGTCTTCCGCTTGCCGTTCCTGTAGAATTGCACGCCGCCTATGAGGCCGGAGATGACGAGCAGCGCGCCGGCCGTCTGAAATCCAGGATTTGAGACAAACCAAGGAAGCTCCCTCTTCATCGCCAGACCCACAGTAAAGGGAAAGCGGTAAGTAGGATCGACGGCATCTATCTCCGCCTGCGTTGGGTCGCTGCTACCGTGACGATGAACGACCCGGTTCCACTCGCCGGGGTCGCCGGCGCGATGAGGGCCGTGGGCGATAGCGGGTCCAACCTTTTCCAACTTCACGATGGCCGCATAGTGGCCGGCCTCTGGAATCTCGACATAGACTCTAGCTGTGCCATCCCGGTAGATAGTAGGGGGCACGGAGACGATAGCGTGGTCGTGACCCCCCTCTCCAGCGGCATGTTCGTGGCCCCCTGCCTCGTCTTCGACGATCCGGATAGAGATTGGCAGTGCTCTGAGCTCTTCATTGTACAAATCAAAGGCCATCCACATCCTACCGGTCTTTGGGACACCTCCGCAATACGACTGAAATTCTTCTTTAAACTGCACCGATCCCACTTCTTGTAGCTTAAGGGTCTCTGATGCAGCACGTTTCTGCTGGTAGGTGGTCATGTGAACGGCGTAGTGGCCCTTTTCTTGACTGCACGCATCCGCTTTGTCCCAGTCCCCCATCGCGTCACCGCCACCACCGTGAGCGCGGGCTTGCGATGCCCCGAAGGCAAGCAGAAGCATCGCGCAACCCAACAACATGAGACGTTTCATTGCACAACTCCTTCTGAAGTTACAACCACGCGACCCCATCACTGGGGTCGCTCCAAAAATCCTTCGAGGAACATTCTGGCGGAGATTTCCAATTCGGCCCTTCGATCTGTCTCCAGGCCAAGGATCACCAGGTAGGACAGATAGCCCGTCACGAGGCCGGCCATAGCACAGGCGATCTGTGTCAGTGTCGTCCGGGAATACCGCTTTCCGTTGAACGCGACTGCCAGCTCAGAGGCGAGGAACTGCACATACCGTTCGTACTCCTTTCGAAGGAGGCGCACCTCGCCCAATTGCAGTTTCATGAACCCACGGACTTGATGGAACAGGATCAAGAGGTCCCGCCGCTTTTCGAAAAAGCGGAACTGCGTCTGTAGGAGTGCCTCTACCCTCTCCTGCGAAGTCGAAGCGGACTGAAGTTCCTGCCGGCACTGTTGCAGCAGGTCGTCAAACCCATCGCGCAGAAGATGGCCGATGACGGCGGTCTTGGAGGGAAAGTGCTGGTAGAAGGTCCCTTTCCCGACATCGGCTGCGTCCGTGATATCCTCAACGGTCGTGTCGTAGATCCCCCGCTCGGCAAACAACGCCAGCGCGGCACTCACGAGCCTCTCGCGTGTCGCTGCCATCCGGCGTTCTACTCGGCTTTCGGCGGCCACATTTCACTCCTTTTATGAACCATTGTTGACTAAGTGGTCAGTTACGACTATTCAGTCATAATATGGCCCAAACCGTAACGGCTGTCAACGTCAAGTTTTGTCATCGCTCTCCGGCAATTGGGTTGTCATGTGTGGTCAAATAAAAAAGCCGCCACCCGCTTTTCGCGGATGGCGGCCCGACCACCCTCTGCCCTCCGGAGAACACTAAACGCCTTCCCCGGACCCCTCAGGACTGTTTCGTCACATCGTTCTGTCGTCAGTCAGGTGTCAACGTGGGTCCTGACATGACACGATCCGTCAACCATCTTTTATCTTTATCCCATAGTATAACGCTAAATTCAAGGAGATCAACACACAAAGTGCGCAACCCACCGATAAACCGAGTTGAGAACTCGGACCAAGAATACGATCAGCGACGAACTGCCGTTAGGCGGACTCACTCAACTACGGTATAATGACATATCGAGGGAGGAGGACGATGGCCGGCCGCGTCGCCGTCGACAATCCGCCGAGTGCACATCCTGCCGCCAAAAGCAGGAGCGTTTTTCTCGTCACAATGAGGGCTGATTGCCGCCCCTCCTGAAAGGAGCACCTACGATGCAACTTGGAATGATCGGTCTCGGGAGGATGGGCGCCAACATGGTGCGCCGCCTGCTGCGCGGGGGGCACCAGTGCGTCGTATTCGCCAGAACGGCCGACAACGTGAGACAGTTGGCGCGGGAGGGGGCGACGGGCGCCACATCGCTGGACGAACTTGTGAGCCTGCTCGACCGGCCGCGGACGGCGTGGGTCATGGTGCCGGCGGGAGAGCCGACAGAGCAGATCGTGGTGGCGCTCTCGCAGCGCATGGATGCGGACGACATTATTATCGACGGTGGTAATTCTCACTATAAGGACGACCTGCGGCGCGCGCGGATTGCCAAAGAACGAGGGATCCACTATGTGGATGTGGGAACCAGCGGAGGCATCTGGGGACTGGATCGCGGCTACTGTCTGATGATCGGCGGCGAGGCGCGTGTGATGACGCGTCTGGAGCCGATTTTCAAAACGTTGGCCCCGGGACGAGGCGACCTTCCGCGCACGCTCGGTCGCGAGACGCTGGGCGGCACGGCGGAGGACGGTTACCTGCACTGCGGTTCGGTCGGCGCCGGCCATTTCGTCAAGATGGTCCACAACGGCATCGAGTACGGCCTGATGCAAGCCTACGCGGAGGGCTTCGACATCCTGCGTAACGCCATTTCACAAGACCTGCCAGAGGAGTACCGCTACGACCTCAATATGGCCGATATCGCGGAAGTCTGGCGGCGTGGCAGCGTCATCTCGTCGTGGCTGCTCGATCTGACGGCGACGGCGCTGGCGGCGGATCCCACGCTGTCGGGCTACACGGGCTTCGTCCAGGACTCCGGCGAGGGACGCTGGACGATCATGGCGGCTATCGAAGAGGCGGTACCGGCGGATGTGCTGTCGGCGTCACTGTATGCGCGCTTCCGATCCCGGCAAAGCCACACCTTCGCCGACAAGCTGCTGTCGGCGATGCGCGCGCAGTTCGGCGGGCATGCCGAACCGCATCCTGAGGGATAGCGACGATGCGGATCGTCACCGGGGCAATCGTTCACCCCTCTCGCTACCGAGTGCCGGAAGGGTCTGCGCTCGTCATTTTCGGCGCCTCCGGCAACCCGACACAGCGCAAGCTGCTGCCGGCGCTGTACGCGCTCACGCATGGCGGCATGCTCCCTGATCATATCCTCTGCGATGGCACAAGGTGTTGAGGGGGTCGATGGAAAACGGGCAGTACGTCGGCAGTTCGACGCGACTCGCCATCGATGAGTTACTGGTGGCGGCGGATCCTCCTGCTCTTGCCCGCGAGGCTGCAGCGCGCTTCGCCAGGATCGCTCAGAAAGCCGTCGCACGTCTCGGTCGCGTTACCCTGGTGCTGGCGGGCGGCTCAACTCCGGAACGCCTCTACGCCTGTCTGGCGTCGGAGCCATACCGCACTGAGCTGCCGTGGCATAAGACCCACATCTTCTGGAGCGACGAGCGAGCCGTCCCGCCGGAGCATCCGGACTCGAATTTCGGCATGGCCAAAAGAGCGCTGCTCGATCGCGTTCCGGTACCTGCCGACCGGATCCACCGGATGCAGGCCGAGCGGTCAGATCTGGACGGAGCGGCCAGCGACTATCAGGCCGAGATCGCGATGACCTTTGCCGTGACACCGGCAGGTGAGCCGCCTGCCTTCGATCTGATCCTCCTGGGGTTGGGGCGCGACGGCCACACAGCCTCGTTGTTCCCGTCCACACAGGCGCTTCGAGAGTCCAGGCGGTGGGTCTGCTCCAATCATATTCCGATGTTGAAGACGAATCGCCTGACGCTGACGCCACCCATCCTCAATCGAGCCATGACCATCTTGCTCCTGGTTTCAGGGGTCGACAAGGCACCGATTCTTCAGACAGTTCTGCGTGGTCCGGCCGCCCCAGAGCGACTACCCATCCACCTGGTCCGGCCAGCCTCGGGGCGGCTGATATGGCTGGTGGACCAGGACGCCGCCAAAGGACTTGGTGGGAGGGCCTGAGGATAGCGGCCGGCAAGCCATCGCGATCCCACCCATGGCGTGACAGTCGCTGCAAACCGAAGAGATCACCGCACTGGAGGCTATGTAACGTGCCGCACAGATCGAGACTTGCGCGCCTTTTTTTCTTTGTTCTACCTCTGCTTTTGCTTCCGGTCGTTTCTTTCCCGGCTGATGAGTCAGCAATTACCGGACTGACGGCAGACGAATTAGCCAGAATGGAAAAGGGTTACGCTGTGGTAAAGACGGATACCTACCCCACAGCCGATGGGGCGCGCGGCGCTCGCGTCAAGGCCTACTGCGTAATCAACACACCACCGGACACCGCCTGGGCGGTCATGCTGGACTATCATAAGTTTGACCAGTTTATGCCGCGTCTCGAGAAGCTTGAGATATTGGAGAAGACACAACATACCATGAAGGCGACCGAAACGGTGCGGGTTGCGATCGGTGTCATCAGTTATACGATCGATCTGGTGTTCAAGCCCGAGCACAGAACGGTGAACTGGACGCTGGATAAATCGAGAAAGCACGACCTTGCAGAGACGTTCGGCGGTTGGGAGTTCCTCCCGTACGGCCAGGGCAAAACCCTGCTTCGATACACGACAACCCTGGACAGCGGCTTCTTCGTTCCCACGTTTCTGGAAGAGTATCTCCTCAGGAACAATTTGGCGGACACACTGTTAAGCCTGAAGCGACGCGCCGAATCCAACGGGACATGGACGAAGAAACATTGAACGGCGCCCGCCAGAGTCGTTCGGCCACCGCATCGCTTAACTTCAACGATCCGATTCGTCACCCTTGCTGAGAATCACAGAATGATTTGACACGGGACCTCAGGCAGTATATCGTATATACGATAATCCGTATGTACGGTTTTCACATTACTTAAGGGAGGTCGGCGTGAGCGCACTCAGAAAGCAAGTGCCTGAGCGGGAATTTGCGCTGCTGGAGCTGTCGGCGAAGTTCTTTCGCGGCTTGGGGGATCCGACCCGCTTGAAGATTCTCGAGATCCTCCTCAACGGTGAACAAAGTGTCTCCGACCTCGTTCGCTTACTCGGCATCCAACAAGGCCGCGTGTCAAATCACCTCGCCTGCCTCAAATGGTGCGGGTATGTCGCGACCGCCACTAATGGGCGCTATACACTCTATCGTATCGCTGATACGCGGGTGAAGCGAATCCTTCAGCTCTCGCGCGAGATGGTGGCAAAAAACGCCGAGCACCTCTGGGCCTGCACGCGCATCGCAGACACCCGGAAACCACGGGCCACCATGAGTAAGTAGCAATGTGGGGACCATTAACTGCAACTGAACGCCGTGCCCGGAAGGCGCTGCTGGAACTGATACTCAGGACCGGTCGAGATCCCGGCCTGAAGGCGCTTGCCTTACGCCTTGAGGTGTCTGAGTCCGTGGCTGATGAGCTGCTTTCTACGCTTGAGCGTAAGGGGCTCGCCGTGCGAGATCAGCGTTCGAACCAGATCACGGCGGCCTATCCGCTCTCAACCCGTCCGACCCAGCATCAGATAATGCTGAAGGACAAGGGGAAGCCACGATACGCAGTGTGCGCAATCGACGCCTTAAGTGTGGCACCGCTGTTTGGCGCAGCCGTTACCGTGAATACCACGTGTCAGCAGTGCGGGCGATCAATTCGTATTTACGTGGAGAGGAACCGGATCGCGGCAGTCCAGCCTCCGGGTACCGTGGTCTGGGATGGCCTTCCCGGACTCCTTATGAAACGGGCGCCACACTTGGACTTAGCCGTAGCCCACTGACCCTCAACCAACTTCTTCTGTACGGAAGAAGAGGCGCACAAATGGAGCATCGCACACGGGACGCCAGCCGGTAAGGTCCTGTTGCTTGGCGAGGCCTTGGCGAGAGCCCGTGAGCTCTTCGGGCGATTATAAAATGAATGGACAGTCGGGAG
>PQAM01000006.1 GCA_003104975.1 Candidatus Methylomirabilota bacterium | reverse complement strand
TCCGCGCTACCGGGGGAAGATCAGGCTGTCTAACTCCGCACTGGATCGGACCGTTGGCTCGCTCCGCTCGCAGCGGCTGAACCGCACCGTTGAAGAGACCCAAGAAATCTGATACATCATGTCCATGAAGCCGGACGACATCCTGCGCGATTTATCCGCCCACATCAGTAAGGCTGTCGCCCACTACTGGAAGACCCGAGCGGGACAAAGAGACAAACAGCGGCAGACCGGCAAGGCCGACCAGGGACTCCGCAGCGCCGTGACCGGCGGCGCTCCTCGACATCGAGCCGCGCCTGAACCGCATCGCGGGATTTCGAGCGCTGCCCGTACTCCGTCAGGCGCTGCAGATCGAACTCGGTGCACAGGCACGACTGGCCGAACAGCAGGTTGGGTGATCTCATGACCGGGAGTTGGCTTCGCATAGTTCAACTAACTTTGGGATTGACTCGCTCAAGCCAGACGGGGAATAAATGTGGCACATTTGACCTCGCAACTGTCATGTGGTCATCAAGAAGGAGAGACTCCCTATGACTATTACCGACCGAATCGAGATGAACCCTAAGGTCATGATGGGCAAACCGGTTATCCGTGGAACACGAGTGCCCGTCGAGCTGATTCTCCGAAAACTGAGTGAGGGAGCACGAGAGAGGGACCTCTTGGCAGCCTATCCCAAGCTCACGCACGAGGACATCCAGGCCGCCATCCGGTATGCAGCCGACACGGTCGCCCATGAAGAGACCGTTCTCCTGAGCGCAGCCAAGCGATCCGCCCGGAAATAGACTGTGCGATTTCTCGTCGATGAAGGTTGCGACTATGGGGTCGTTCGTGCGCTACGCGTTGCAGGATATGACGTGCATGCCATCTCTGAAATGTCTCCCCGCGCGGAGGATACCGACGTGATTGCCCTCGCCGCTCGCGAAGAGCGAATTGTCCTGACCGAAGACGGGGATTTCGGCCAACTCGTGTATGCGCATGGTCAGCAGACGCATGGGGTGATTTTCATACGATACCCTATTGCGATGCGAAAGCAGCTCGGTAAAGACGTGGTCAAACTGGTAAAACAGCGCGGGGAGACCTTGGTTGGGTGTTTTGTTGTGCTCCAGCCCGGTCGGATCCGAATCAGTCGAATCCCTGGCAATTAACCCAGTCTCATAAGTCCCATACCCATGAGATCGCAACCCCACCCGTCATTCGGTATGCGGACTTGGAGGTGGCGTAGGGTGAGAGCCGTTGAGCGGTCGCCCGGACACTCATGGCCCACTTGGTGGCCTTCGCGTGAATCCATGAACACAACCGTTCACAGATTGATCAATGGCGATGCGCGAGAGCTCGCATACGTGGACGATGCGTCGGTTCATCTCGTCGTCACGTCGCCCCCTTATTGGAATCTGAAGCGGTATAACGAGAGCCCCGAGCAGCTTGGCCATATTCAGGATTATGAGGCATTCCTCTTTGAGTTAGAGAAGGTCTGGCGACATGTCTACAGAATCCTGGTCCCCGGAGGGCGGCTGGTGTGTGTGGTCGGGGATGTCTGTGTCGCGCGCCGCGATTTCGGACGCCACCTCGTGTTTCCCTTGCACGCCGACATCTGCGTCATCTGTCGACGGATCGGCTTTGACAATCTGAACCCCATCATCTGGCACAAGATCGCCAATGCGTCCTACGAGGTCGAAAACGGGTCGAAGTTCCTGGGGAAACCCTACGAGCCAAATGCCATCATTAAGAACGACATCGAGTTCATCCTGATGCAGCGAAAACCGGGCGGCTACCGGAAACCGACCAGTAAGCAGCGCGACACCAGCAGGATCGAAAAGGACATCTTTGATCGCTGGTTTCAGCAGATCTGGACGATAACGGGAGCATCGACCAAACAGCACCCCGCTCCGTTCCCGTTGGAACTGGCCATACGCCTTGTCCGTATGTTCTCCTTTACCGAGGACACGGTTCTGGACCCCTTCTGCGGATCGGGCACGACGATGGTCGCAGCACTGCGCACCGGACGAAACAGCATTGGGATCGAAATCGATCCGGAATACTGCCGCATGGCTGCCCGGTACCTCAAAGCAGAGACGGCTGACCTGTTCGCGACGGCTGAGCTTCGGTTTGAAAAAGCGCCGACGGACACCGCCGCCCTCGTGAAGGAAGACTATGCCCTCTATGAAGTCCGGCCGGCCAGGAAACGACTGGCATAGGCGAACGGCAGCATGACGCGGAGGGCGCTTGGCCCCCTACCTTGGCCGAGCGGACGAAAAACTCCTTGCCGATCGCCGTCGGGAAAAGGAAAAGGGTCAAGTCTGCTCTTGACCCATGTCGCTCTCTCGTCAACACGATACCTTGGCCGCCGGACCTTGGCACAGGGCCTTAAGCGCTTGATCACGTGTATATAACTATCGTATACTATCGATATGGCGGTGATACCAGAGCATTTCTCCGGCGTTGAATCGTTCGAGTGGGACGCCGGCAATCTCTCGAAAAGCGAGGGTAAACATGCCGTCACATGGACGGAGGCCGAACAGGTGTTCTTCAATCGACCGATTCTCGTAGCGGAAGCGCATCTGGGCCACGGCGAAGAACGTCACTTCGCTCTTGGT
The DNA here is from genome assembly GCA_003104975.1 of Candidatus Methylomirabilota bacterium. Taxonomy (NCBI): domain Bacteria; phylum Methylomirabilota (SeqCode); species Candidatus Methylomirabilota bacterium. Next base: position 159,258 of record PQAM01000006.1, on the reverse strand, counting down.
AAGACGAACGCCGGTCGGTTGTTGACGATCGTATTCACTATTCGCGGGAAGTCGCTTCGCGTGATATCGGCTCGCCCGATGAGCCGAACTGAAAGGCGGGCATATGGTAAAGCATAAGAAAATGAAAACTATTCCATCATTTACATCTGAGGCCGAAGAGCGCGCGTATTGGGCGACGCACGATACGGCTGAACACGTGGACTGGGCGAAGGGTAGGCCCGCGGTATTTCCGGACCTGAAGCCGTCAACGGAAACCATCTCTCTTCGTTTGCCTGCGGCGCTCCTGGCTGATCTCAAGATGCTTGCGAATCAGCGGGATGTGCCATACCAGTCACTGCTGAAGATGTTTCTTGCCGAGCGGGTTGCGAAAGAGGTCCGGACGTCCGCGTGAACCAGCGCCTAACGGCTGCATGCAGCCGAACAGGGTCGCAACGTTCTTGCGGGTCGAGATGACAACGAGTAGTCTGACGATAGCGCGGCGGGGCGGCAGTGCCGCCGCCCCGGTCGGCTGAGGCGGAAGGCGTTCGGCCCCTAGTCCCACCGCGGCATGTTGGACCTATTGACAACATGATCACATGCGGGAAAGGCGACCACCGACACTGCGGGGGAACCGATACCGCCACAGATTCACCACGCTCGACCAACTGCTGGCGGACTTCCAATCCGACATTGAGAGGTGGAGTAATGAAAACCGTGACGCTTGATGTTTGTTCGCCGGCCGATGCTATGGCGGATTTTACTCAGGCATGGAAAACCGATAAACCTCGGCGGAGCGCCCGCATCAGCTCTGCCACGCCTGAACTCCCCTGGAAGGTACTGACGGAAAAGCGGTGGGAACTGCTGAAGGCGTTGTGCGGCGCCGGCCTAGTGTCAATCCGTGAAACAGCCCGTCGGGTTCATCGAGACGTCAAGGCTGTGCACGGTGACGTAACGGCCTTGCTCAACGCCGGCGTCCTCACCCGAACCGCCGATGGCCGCATTGAGTGTCCGTTTAAAGCCGTGAAGGTTGAGTTTCTTTTGCGGGCCGCATAGGCTTGTAGGGTAAAGGAATACTGTGGCCACAGCAGCCTTGATCAGCCCGGCAGTGTCAGGAGATAGCCTGTCACGTTTGCAGTGGTCTGAACGGCTCAGTTAATAGTAAACTGATGGAAAGATGGAGAAGGTAGTACGGGCGTATTCTTCGGCTTATGAGGTGACATATGCGCAAACTTGATGAACTCGAGGAGGAGATTCGGAATTTGTCGGGAGCGGAGATTGTCGAATTCCGCAAATGGTACGCGGAGTTTGATGCTCAAGCATGGGATCGGCAGTTCGAGGCAGACGTGAAGTCCGGAAGGCTTGACGCTCTGGGCGAAGCTGCGCGCGGTGCCCGCCGTGAAGGTAAGAGTACTGACCTTTGAACCACTTCGCATCCCCGGAGTTTTGGCTTCACTACCACATTCTTCCGATCGTAGTGGCGGATGATCACTGACGTGAGGTGCAGAATGGGCATTCCAAAAACCAGACGGAAGACGGTGCGCCCGATCCATCCGGGCGAGATGCTTCGGGAGGATTCCCTTCCCGACTACGGGCTTACGGTGTCAGGTTTCGCGCACGTGCTGGGCGTATCCCGCCAGACGGTGAATGAATTGCTTCGTGAGCGCCGGTCGGTCAGCCCGGAAATGGCGCTCAGGCTGTCGCGTCTGTTCGGCAACTCACCAGAGTTCTGGCTCAACGCGCAGCGTGCGGTAGATTTATGGGATGCGGCCCAGAAGATTGCTCCGGAGGTCAAGCGAATCAAACCACTGCCTGCCGCGTAAAACCAGGCTGGATCGGCCCGGCTGCACCGGCCATTCAGCTTACCGGATTACCCTCGCCTGTCACCCCGATCGCAAGAGGTTACATAGGTGTAGTCTCGACTCCGCTGCGTGACCCTGACACTGGTCTGCCCATCCTTTTCGTCGTGTATTCCGGACCAATACCCCATACGCCCGCGGTGCGCCCATGGGCACGAAAGTGTGTGGCGCGACCGTCCCGCCACTGGCTCGTCGTTGCGAGCGACCGACGGGAGCGCGGCGATCTCAGTGTTGTCGAAGCTGCGAAGAACGGTAAGATTGCTTCGTCGCTGCGCGTGCAGAGGTCACGGTCGCATCAGCTATTGCAGCTCGAGAGAAGCCGACGTATAGCTCCAACCCTGCATCTTGAGCAGCCTACTCTCACACTCGCCGACTCCAGCGGAGGGAATGTAGAAGCCGCAGCCGGGATGACAAGTGTAGCCCGTCAAATGTCACTGTTACGGCACAGCCCTCCCATTCACGGTTACCTTCGCGCTGATCTCAGGTCCGACCTCCTGGTGACGCGTATTCGCCGCGACGATCCTGACGACGTGCGGTCCGTTCGAGAGCCCTACGAGTTGCATCGAAGTCCCAAACGGTGGCCCCGGGTTGCGCCCGTCCAGGTAGAGATGGATGTGGTCGATATCCCCTGCCTCCTTGAACTCCCACTGTATCAACATACTGGAACCTATGACTTCCCCGTCCTTCGGCGACAAGAGCTTGACCGTAGCCTGTTGCCCCCAGCCAACAGAGAGCCCCGCGACCAAAATCACTGCAAATACCGCCATCATCGACGTTATCGACCTTCCCATGTGGTGTCTCCCCATGCAAGATGCTGGGGCCTGCCGATGCCCGGACCGACTGCGGAGTGGCTGACCTCGGTGGGGGCCTTGCCGAAGGCGGCGATTATGACGGCTGTTGCCGTAGTAACGACCGCCGGCAGCCGACTGGAGAGCCTTCAGGCAAGGCCCACCGCAACGTTGGTTGTGCCACACCAGGTGGGCACGGAAGATCCCGTTCGAGCCTTCGAAGGCTCAGTGAACACTATTCTCCCGTCGTGTCGGTCCTTGGGCTTGAGAGTCTTTTATCCACTCTAAGCCCTTGGGATAAACCTGCATTGTCGCGTCGATTGTTGTCAAGCAGGTCCTCGTATAGAACTTGGAATACACGTTGATCAGATTGACTTGCTGTAGAATCTTGTCAGCAAATCCTGCTCTCCCCGAAAGCATCATTGCGGAGAATTCACGGGCCGCCTGCCTATTGCTGACCGACAACGGATTGGGGGTCGGGGTCACCGAAACGGTACGGCCCTTCAGGGCTCAATCTGCCCGAAAGGGCCATACGCATGCAGCTTAGCACTGGTCTGGTTCGATTAGGGTCCATGCCCACCGCCATAACCGATGCCTCCCCTGCCGAAGAACAGAAAGTTATCACTAAGCATACATCTTCAGGTTGGATTCACCCCATTGTCAAGGAGAAAGTATACCTGAGGAGATCCCACAGTGCTTGCAACCATGGCGAACGGGGGGTATCATGCGCGTAAGTTGCGAGAGGCAGTGTGTGAAAGATGCCGGCGCGTTCCACGGCTAAGATGGCCCACGTCACCCTCGATGAGGAGAACAATGATGCCGAAGCAGAAGCTCCCGATCCCGTTTCAGCAGTTTACGCAACTCTTCCCTGAGGCGCATGCCGCGTACGAGCGCCTCGGAGGCGCCTGTCACACTGCGGGTCCCCTGGAGGCCAAGACGCGGGAGCTGATCCAGCTCGGCATGGCGATCGGGATCCGGTCGGAAGGGGCGGTCCATGCTCACGTTCGAAAGGCGCTGGAAGCGGGTGCCTCGCCGGAGGAGATCAGACATGCGGTCCTGCTCGGGATCCCGACCCTCGGGTGGCCCGCGACCGTGGCTGCCTTTACCTGGATCGGCGACATCCTCAAATCTGGTCCTCGGTCCCGCGTCAAGAAGAGGGTCTAACGGCGGTTGGTTAGTGATGTAACCGTCGCCGCCATTCATCCACGCGGGCCAAAGCGAGATGCTCGCGTAGCATCTCCCGCGGCAGATCGCTCTTGCTCCGGTCAGTGCTTACCAAGGACTGACCCATCGATGGCGGTGCGGACCGCCGTAGCCAGATCACCCTGACTAAACGGTTTTCGGATATAGCCGCTGATCCTCAGGTGGTTCAGGGTTCGGCGGATCTGATCTGGAGCGTACCCAGTGCAGACCAACACCTGAATATCTGGGTTGAGCGCGCGGAGCGCCGGGATCAGGTCTACCGCCCCCATCCGAGGCATGATTGCGTCGGTGAGCACGAGCGCAATGTCAGGGTGCGTTCGGAAGACTGCCAGTGCTTCGACACCGTCGGCAGCGGCCAAGACGGTATAGCCAAGATCGTTCAGGAGGGTCTCTCCCATCTCCAGGGACACCGGATTATCCTCCACGAACAGAAGCGTCTCACGCCCGTGCGGCATCGCCTCTTTGATCGAAGGCGTGGCGTCTGTCGGGGTAGGCACGATAGGGAGAAAGACATGGAAGGCGCTCCCCTGCCCTTCGGCCGTCTCGACCTCGAGCCAACCCTCATGCTGGTGAACGATCCCGTAGACCGAGGCGAGGCCCAAGCCGGTTCCATGCCCAGGCGCCTTGGTTGTGAAGAAGGGTTCGAAGATTTGGTCTCGAATGGCCGATGGGATGCCGGTTCCGGTATCGGCCACGGTCAGGCAGGCAAACGGACCCGGCCGGCGATGCGGGTGACTGCCCAGGCTCGCCTCCGTGAGGGTCACCGGAACCAGGCGGAGGGTGAGGGCGCCCCCGCAGGGCATGGCATCGCGGGCGTTGGTGGCGAGATTGAGGATAATTTGCTGCACCTCACCCGGATCCGCATTAGCAACAAGGGCTTCGAGAGCGGGTTCGACCTGGATCGTAATCGTTTCGGGGAATGTTTGCCGCAGCAGCTTTCTGATCTCTTTGAGCAGCGGGTTGAGGTCAAGCGGCCGTCGCTCCAGGGGGGCCTTGCGCGCGAAGGCCAGCATTTGGCCGATCAGACCGGCGGCCTGGCGGCCCAGTCTCGGGACTCGGCTGAGGTACGAGGCCCCTTTTGAGCCTTCCGGCAGCTCCTTTAAGGCGAGCTCTGCAAAGCCGATGATTCCGTTCAGGAGATTGTTGAAGTCGTGGGCGATCCCTCCGGCCAGGAGGCCGATCGCCTCCAGTTTCTGCGCCTGGCGCAGGTTCTCCTGCAGGCGCTTAGGCTCGGTCATATCCTGTTTGATGGCAATGAAATGGGCGATGTTGCCGTGTTCGTCCGGCACAGGCGTAATGGTTTGCGCCTCGGTGTAGAGGCTGCCATCCTTGCGACGATTGACGATTTCGCCCTGCCATACGCGACCGGACAGCACAGTCTCCCACAGGTTATGGTAGAATGCCTGATCGTGTCGGCCAGACCTGAGCAAGCGCGGAGTTCGGCCGATGGTCTCCTCGGCGGTATAGCCGGTCAGCCGCGCGAAGGCGGCATTGGCCCACCTGATCGTCCCATTGCGATCAGTAATAATAATGCCGTTTGCAGCGGCTTCCAACGCGGCGGCCTGCAGGCGGATCTGCGCCTCGGTCCGCTTACGCTCGGTCATATCCACCATGATTCCGACGATGCCGGTGGTGCCGCCTTGCTCATCCCGAAGTGGCGCTGTCCAGAGGCTGATATCGATCGGAGAGCCGTCTTTTTTCCGGCGAATGACCTCGACGCCGCCTAACGCTTCACCGGCCAACGCTCGATCGCGCAGCACTCGGTGCTCTTCGCATCTGCCGGACGGAACCGTGGGCAGCGGACGTTCGAGGACCTCTTCCTTGCGCCAGCCAAACATGCGTTCCGCCGCCGGGCTCCACAGCTTGACGTTACCCTCGCGATCCAAGATGGTGATGCCCGCTGTTGAGGCGTCGATGACCGCTTTCAAAAGATCGTACGTCTCGCGCAAGGCCAACTCTGATCGCTTCCGCTCGGTGACATCACGCAGGATCCCCCGGAAACCAGCAACCCTGCCGTCTTCCAGGATGGGAACCGATCTCACCTCAATAAACACGCACTCTCCATCCGGGCGTACGATCTGAGTCTCCACGACGTCAGCCGTGATCCCTGTGTCTACCGCATCGGTAAACACCTCCTTCACGTGGTTCAGCGCGATAGGGGCGATGAACTCGAAGAGGTTGCGGCCCACGAGTTGCTCCGGGCTTTCAAGACCATGAATCTGAGCCAACGCTCGGTTTGCAAAGGTGATCACTCCCCGGGCGTCCACTGCAAACAGCCCATCGTTGATCTCATTCACGAGTACGCGATATTTGTTCTCGCTTTCCTGCAGAGCGTGTTCTGTCCCCTCGTGTTCGGCGATTTCGGCCTGCAATGCTTCAGCAGTGCGTGTCAGCTCCCTGGTCCGTTCGCGAATGCGCTCCTCCATCTCGTCGTACGCCGCGCGCAACGCCTCCTGCGCGTGGTGGCGTTCGCGGACCTCTTCCTGGAGTGCGACATTGGCGGCTTCCAGTTGGGCGGGACTGGGGAGCGCAAGCGCCTTCGGGATCAACGGCCACAGCGCCACCGCGGTCCCGACTGATGCGGCGGCCGTCACGGCCTTCACGGCCGCATCGAGCCAATACAGGGGACTCCAGATGGTCCACAACGCCATGAGGTGCGTAGTCCCGCACGCGACGATGAACACGGCAAAGAACACGAACACCGGTCTGAAGGCGAGATCACGCCGTTTGCGGACGAAGTAGATGAGCGCGATCGGAATGGAATAATACGAGAGTGTGATCAGCGAATCCGAGACGATATAGAGCCACAACAACGGTCGCGTCCACAGAAAGCAGTAGCCGTGCGGCTCAAAGCCTTGTGGGGTCAAAATGGTCCATAGGAGCGATACCATTTTCTCGTTCCTCCCTGCCTCGAGTCTTGCCGACCACCTACGCGAACGCCTTCTCAGGTCGAGTAATACCCGAGAGGGCGCTAGACATTGGTCAGGCACTAAGCATAATCAGTATAGTGTGTACAACTCAGTATTAACTCTTACTGGCTATTGGATGTCAACATAAACTCTAATCTATCACAGGGTCAGATACGGTGCCTCTTCCCACTGTCCTTAGTCCTGTAACAGAAGTGCGGGTTAGATCCCTAGTCTGCACTCGCTCGAAGCCATTTCCGCCTTCGACTCCATGGTGCCACATATTACCGAATTCGTATCCGCATAACTGGCTGGCAGAAGCGAGACCGCACGAAGCAGCGGTTTCACATTGGGCTCAACGGCGGGGAGCGAAAGGCGGGCGCCTGAAGCACTCGGGGGCTTGATCACTGCCACGTGTGATCGGTAAGCCACGCGCGGATACGGGCGGAGATGTCGTCACGCACTCGCCTGAACGTGTTCAGGCGATCCCTATCAGTGCCGGTGGCCTGTGACGGGTCGTCGAAGCTCCAGTGGATGCGGGTCGTCCCACCAGGAAATATTGGACATCGCTCATTAGCGCTGTCGCAGACCGTGATCACGTAGTCCCATCGCTCCTCCAAAAAGGCGTCGACGGTCTTCGAGGTGTGTCCTCTCAGATCGATCCCGACCTCGTCCATTGCTCGGATTGCCAGCGGGTGAACACGCGTGGCCTCGGTTCCGGCGCCGGCCGTCTCGAAACGCTCTCCCGCGAGGGCGCGCAGCCATCCTTCCGCCATCTGACTCCGCGCCGAGTTGTGCGTACAGACGAACAGGACTCGAATCGGGTGAGCCATCTTATGTGGGTTCCTGATTAACGGGGGCGAGCGGGAGCGTAAAGCGGACCGTGGTCCCTTTGTTCAGCTCGCTTTCGATATACAGGTCTCCGTCGTGCGCCTTGACCAGGTGCTTGACAATAGCCAGTCCAAGCCCCGTCCCGCCAAGCTCTCTGGAGCGGGCCCTGTCCACCCGGTAGAACCGCTCCGTAATCCGTGGTAAGTTCTGGGACGGTATGCCGATCCCGGTATCCCGTACGGCGACTTCGATGAAATCGCCAGGGTCTGGGGTATAGGGTTTAGGGTCTGAACGGGAGTCATCACGAGACCCTAGACCCTGAACCCTAAACCCTCCCCGGGCGGTGACCGTCACTCGCCCGCCCTTCGGCGTAAACTTGATGCCGTTATCGATAAGATTGATCAGAATCTGCGCCAGACGGTCGCGGTCGGCCAGGACGCGCGGCAGACCGTCAGGCAGCTCTGTCGCAAGTCCGATCTCCTGCTTCACGGCCTGCGGTCCATAGATCGTCATCACATTTTGCACGACCTCGGTAAGCGCCGTCGGTCGCCGATGCAGCGTCACCTTTCCCAATTCGAGGTTGGACAGGTCCAAGAGATCGCCGACGAGTCGACCCAGACGCTCGGTGTGTTTGTGGATCACCTCAAGGAAGGGACGGGCATGCGCCCGATCCTCAAGCCCGCCTTCCAATAGGGTTTCCAGGTACCCCCTGATCGAGGTGAGAGGAGTTCTCAGCTCGTGAGAGACGTTTGCCACGAACTCGGTGCGCACCATTTCCAGCCGTCGCAGTTCGGTGACGTCGTGCAGCACCAGCATTGCGCCCACGATCTGCGCCCGACCCCTGAGGGGCGAGGCGTGTACTTGCAGGACGCGCTGTACCGGGGCAAAGATCTGAAGTTCCTGTTGGGCAAACGTGCCCTCGGTGAGCGTTCGATTGAGAAGATCGAGCATCTCTTTATTGCGGATGACTTCGAGAAACGGCCTGTCGACGCTGGCATCCGGCGACGTACTGAGGAGACGACAGGCGCCGGCGTTGATGAGCAGGATGCGGTCCGCCCCATCGACCGCCACGACACCTTCCACCATGCTGTCCAGGACGGCCGCTCCCTTCGCGCGCTCTCCTTCCAGTTCCGCCAGCCGGTCCTCCAGCCGCTGCGCCATCAGATTCAGCGTACGCCCCAACTGACCGATTTCGTCGGAGGAGGGCATCGGCATCTTGCGGGAAAAGTCGCCTTCGGCCATGCGATCGGCGACCCTCGTCATCTCCGCGATGGGCCGTGTCACCCGACGAGCAAAGATGGACCCAAGAATTGCGGCAGCGACGAGTGCGAGCAGCCCCCCGATAATCAACGGTCGACGGATCAGTGTCAGCTCCCGGTCCAGATCGGAGAGCGGCATGGCCACGCGAAGCACCCCCGTCATGGTCCCCTGGTGTCGCAGGGGAATCGCTGCGTACAGCATCTTGACGCCCAGGGTGTCGCTTTGGCGAAGAACGCTCCCGACGCCGCCGGCGACCGCCGCCTGAATCTCCGGACGGTGCAGGTGATTATCCATCAGACCGACCTGGTCGGGGGTTGTCTCGGAATCGGCCAGGACCGTCCCGTCCGTCCGGATGACCGTGACTCGGGCGCCGACCTGTCTGGCGAGCCGGTGCGCGATCGTGTGAAGCTGCCCGGGGTCCCGGACGATCAGGGCCGGGTTGATCTCGTTGCCCATGAGCTGCGCCTGGGCCTGCAAGCTGAACTTCAGTCGTTCAATCGAGGCGCGTTGGAGGGAGGTGAGAAGATAGATGCCGGCAACGGCAACGATGGCCAGTACGACGAGGAGATACGTCGCGATCAGCTTGCGCTGAAACCGGCCCTCAATCCACAACATGCTGACGGTTTCGCCGATCAGGCGTCCTGGTCGAATCGATATCCGACACTCTTGACGGTGACGATGCGTGCGGCCTCCGATCCCAACTTTTCCCGGAGACGCCTGACGTGGACGTCCACCGTCCGCGATTCGATCTCGGAGGCCCGCTCGTATCCCCACACCCGTTCCAGCAGGTAGTCGCGCGTGAGTACCCGTCCCCTGGCGAGGATCAGGGCCTTCAGCAGGTCGAACTCTTTTGTCGTCAGCTCGACCGGTCGATTCCGGATGGTAACGGTATATCGGCTGAAATCGATCTGCAAGCTGCCGGCCTTCACAATCTCTTCACCTGGGATCTCTTCGGTTCTTCGAATCAGGGCCTTGACCCTGGCCACCAGTTCCCGCGGACTGAACGGCTTGGTGAGGTAGTCATCGCCGCCCAATTCGAGCCCCAGAACCTTGTCGGCCTCTTCCGCTTTGGCGGTCAGCATCAGGATCGGGAGCCGGGCTGTGTCGGACTCTTTGCGAAGCCGTCGGCAGAGATCCAACCCACTGAGGTGCGGCAGCATCAGATCGAGGATCAGCAAGTGCGGCCGGTCCCGCTTGATCAGCTCCAACGCCTGAAGGCCGTCATGGGCCTGTACGACATGGAATCCTTCCCGTTCCAGATGATAGGCAACGAGGGCGGTAATGTCGTTTTCATCGTCTACGACAAGGACCTTCATGACCGTATCTCCTGCTGGTCAGACCAGGGTCTCCTACTGATTGTTCGATCTCGGGCAAGATGATAGCCTCGTTCACAGACAGGCCGCAAGCAGTTTTGCGTAAGGGCTGCCTGGTAATCAGGCTTGACACGATGAGTAAGTGGTGTAAATATAGCGATATGTTCCATCATACATATCGCAGGTGATCGATGCAGCTTGAGGTAAAGTCGAAGACCTGGCTGGAGGCGGACGGCAAGTTCATCATGGGAGAGCATGGTATTGCGCTCCTCGATGCCATCGATGAGCTTGGGTCGATTCAGCATGCGGCGAAGCGGGTCGGATGGTCCTATCGACGCGCCTGGGGGTATCTGAAAACGATGGAGCGACACGCCGAGGTGCCGATTCTGATTATCAGCCATGGAGGAACGGCCGGCGGCGGGACGCGACTCACGCCGCAGGCACGTAAACTCATACGGGATTATAAGCGGTTGCAGAAGGCGCTGCGTGCCGCCCTCAAAAAAGAATCGCGGATACTATTTTCGTATTGAGCGAAGGCGGGGAGAACAGCAAGAGCGGGGCATGAGGAAGGAGGTGGAGGGGATGCAGATGAGTGCGCGGAATCAGTTGGCGGGCGTCGTTAAGAAGGTGAAAATCGGAGCCGTCATGAGCGAGGTGGTCGTGAAGGTGGGGGATCAGGAACTGGTCTCGGCCATTACCAGCGGCTCGGCCAAGCGGATGAAACTGAAGGCTGGGGACCAAGTCTATGCCGTCATCAAGGCCACAGAGGTCATGATCGCCAAGGAGTAGCGGGAGACGATGAGCACCATGGGTAAGAGATACTTGAGAACTGTTCTTCAGTACCTAATCGTGGGTCTGGCGGTACTTGGCGCCGCACAAGGGGCACCAATCCGCGTCGTCCAGGCTGGAAGTCAAAATGTCATTCTGGCGACCACCACCAGTACGCAGGATTCCGGGCTGCTTGACGTCTTGGTTCCATTGTTTGAGCGACAGACCGGCTACGTCGTGAAAACGATCTCCGTCGGAACAGGCCAGGCGCTGGCTCTTGGCGGTCGCGGCGAAGCAGACGTAGTATTGGTCCACGCCCCGGAGGCCGAGAAGAGGTATGTGACCGAGGGGACACTCACCAACCGTCGCCTGGTCATGCACAACGATTTCATTATCGTCGGCCCGAAGGAGGATCCGGCTCAGATCCGTAGTCTGAAGAAGGCGAGTGAAGCGCTCCGTCGAATCGCGGAGCGAAAAGCGACGTGGGTCTCTCGAGGTGATAATTCGGGGACCCATCAGCTTGAAAAACGCCTATGGAAAGCTTCGGGACAAGAACCTGTCAGCGACTGGTATCTGGAAACAGGCCAGGGGATGGGGCAGACCCTTGGGATTGCGACGGAGAAGCGAGCCTATACCCTCACCGACCGGGGCACCTACCTTGCCTTAAAAAAACGCCTCGCTCTGGAGATTCTCATTGAGCGCGACCCATCGCTCCTGAATATCTACTCGGTCATGGAGGTGAATGCCGACAGATTTCCCAAGGTGAATGCTGCCGGCGGCAAGGCGTTTGCGGACTTTATCATCGCGGCTGACACTCAAGCGATCATCAAGACGTTTGGCGTTGAGAAGTTCGGCGAGCCGCTATTTTATCCGGATGCCGGCAGACAGGAGGAGGAGATCGGACGCTGAAGAGATCGTGATCCTGAACGATAGAAGAAGACGACAAGGGGCGTTCAGCTCACCCGGCCAGGTCGATACTGAACGCCCCGGAGAGATGAAGCGGTCGCCCGCCTCAACGCCCGTTCTATTTCCGCACCGACCCCGATGATTGTCAAGGGGAAAGACGAGCGTGAGTACGACCGTCATCAAGGAGCGTGTGTGAGATGACGAAGAAGCGGTTCACGGTGATCACCTTGCGAACACTGACGCAAGGCCAGGCCATGCACGTCGGAAAGGAGTCGAAGGAGTATATAGAGGAGATCTCAACAGTACGAATGAACCTCAAGGACATCGAAGAACTCGCCCTGCAGGACGGCGACCGAGTTCGATTGTCCACGCCGCACGGTTCGGCCATCCTGAAGTATGCCAAGGGCGATGTCCCCCAGGGGATGGTATTGATCCCGTGGGGACGGATCATTAATCCGATCATCGGCACCGATACCCAAGCGACCGGGATGCCGGACTACAAGGGTATCGAGGCGGAGGTGGAGCGCTATGTCTGAAAATGTCACGGTACAAGCCGCGAAACAGTTGAAGATCTTTACCGATGTGGTCTGCCCATTCTGCGGCACCGCATGCGACGACCTGGAAATCCATGTCGAGGAGGGGCGCATCAAGACGGTCAAGAATGCCTGCGCGCTGGGCAAGGCCACCTATATGCACTACCAATCGGATTTGGCGACACCGAGGATTCATGGGCAACCCGCGACCATCGAGCAGTGCATCGACGCAGCCGCAGCGATCCTCGCCGCGGCCAAGTACCCGCTGATCTATGGTCTGGATTCCACGGAGTTGAGCGCACAAAAGAAGGCGATCCAACTGGCTGAACTGATCGGCGCCAATATCGATCATACATCGTCCGTCTGACACGGCCCAGGTCTGCAGGGTCTGCAGACAGTTGGCCTTCCGACCTGTACGGTCGGGGAAATTCAGAATAGGGCGGACCTCGTCGTGTACTGGGGATCGAACCCGGCTGAAGCGCATCCCAGGCACCCCAGTCGCTACGCCGTGACAGCCAAGGGACTCTTTACCCCAACCGGGAAGAAGGGGCGAACCATCATCACGATCGATGTGCGGCCGACCGCCTCGGCCAGAATGGCCGATATCGCCTTCCAGATCACGCCGAACACCGATTATGAGGTCGCAACGTCGCTGACGGCCCTTGTGAACGGGCACGAGCTGAATCGCGCTGAAGTGGGCGGGGTCCCAGTCGCGGAGTGGAAGGCGCTTGCGGATAAACTGAAGAATTGCAAATTTGGGATCATCTGCTGGGGGATGGGCATTACCATGAGTCGCGGCAAGACGATGAACGCCATCGCCCTCCTGAAACTGGCCCAGGCACTGAATCGATTCACGAAGTTTTCCGGTATGCCGATGCGGGGTCACGGCAATGTCGTGGGGATCGCGCAGGTGCTGACCTGGCAGACCGGCTATCCCTTCGCCGTCAATTTCAGCCGGGGCTACCCGCGCTACAACCCCGGGGAGTTCTCGGTAGCCGATCTCGTCGCGCGAAGAGAGGTCGATGCCGCCATGATTATGGCTGCGGATGCGGTCGGTCATCTGCCCGGCAGGACCTCGGAGCATCTTCGGTCGATCCCGCTGATTGCGATCGATCCCAAGGAGAGCGATACGACAAAGGTCGCCACGGTCGTGATCCCCGTGGCGCAGTCGGCGGTTGCGGCCGCCGGCATGCAGTACCGGATGGATCACATCCCGCTCAAGCAGAAGAAGGTGGTCGACTCGCCCTGGCCGACGGATCGGGAGGTCCTGGAGCAGATCATCGCCAAGGTGGTTGCGATGAAAAACGGCAAGTAATCTGATAAACCAGACAGAGGAGAACCATGACGTCAAGAGGGTGGTGGGTTCGTGGTGTCGTCCTGGGTAGCGCCCTGCTGCTCGCCCCCGTTGGGGCGTGGGCCGACAAGCTGACAGAGCTGGAACAGACGTACAAGACGCAGCAACAGTCGCTGCGGCGGTTGCAACAGGAGTTGCAGCAATTGCGTCAGGAACGGGCCACGCAACAGAATGAGATGACTAGGCGCGTGATGGAGGTGGAGAAGAAGGCCGCCGAGGCCGCGGCCTCGTCTCTCAATACCGGATATGAACCTGGGAAGGGGTTCTTCCTGAAGTCTGCCGATGGGCAGTTTAAGCTGAGCATAAGCGGCTACACGCAGACCTGGATGCAAGTCGAAGGGGCGCGACAGGAAGAAGATTTCCCAGGGATCGTTGATGGCCAGGATGTGACGGCAGCGGGGCTCGCGCGGCACGACCCGAGTACATTTCGGATGCGCCGTACCCGCCTCCTCGTGACGGGCCAGGTCTTCAACGACTATGGCTTCTACATCGAGCCGGAGATTGCGGGCGGTTCTACGGGTACGCGGCTCCAACAGGGCTGGCTCAGCTACACCTATGCCCCCTGGGCCAAGGCGTTTGTTGGGCAGCGCAAGCCCCGATTCGGTCTTGAAGAAATCACCTCCGCTCGGGATCTAGATTTCGCCGAACGGGCGGTCGTCACCAGGGCGCTGGCTCCAGGCCAGGAGGTTGGTGCCACCATCGAAGGCAATCTGCAACTCGCTGCCATGCCGGTCTTTTATGGCGTGGGGATCTATAACGGCTGCGGCCGGGTCGATCAGTGCCCAGGCGGTATCGATAACGACGGTGATAAGGAGTTCACCGGTCGATTGACCGTTTCGCCACCTACGCCGTTCGGGAATCTCACTATCGGTATGAATGCCGATCACCGCACCTTTCGAACAGTGAGAGGCAACGGCGCGACCGATAACAACGGCGTCACAAGACCTATTGGTGGCACCTCGTTTCATCGCTTTAACCCGATCGGTCCGACCGGCGTCACGCTGGCCGGCAACGGGGTCGGCGGCACTCAGAACGGTTTCCGGATCAACGGCAATCGGGTCACCGGCGGGGGCGACATCGTCTTCGACCTGTATCCGTTTATCCTCAAGGGTGAATACCTCTACGCCTCCCAGGAGCGTGACGGTTTGGGCGCCGGCGGCGAGAACCTCGACAACCTCATCATGCAGGGCGGGTATGGGTCGATCGGCTACTGGGTCTTCGGCAACAAGCTGAAGGGTCTGCTGGTCACCGGCCGCTATGAGCATTTTCGTATCGATGACAATAAGGGCGCGTTTACTTCTCCCGACTCGGCCACAAACGAGATCCCGTTGGAGATGCGCTCAGGCACCATCGGCCTGACCTGGTATGTCAATCCCAACGTCCGGCTGCGAGGCAACTACGTTGTTGCCGACCTCAGTCCGGGTCGGAATGTGGTTGGGATAAGCAATAGCGCGGGGGGCAACGCGCATGAAGGGATCGCCGAGTTGCAGGTTCAGTTCTAACGCATCGACAGAGCTGGGCGGCACAGGGAGGTCAGGCGCGAGGGCCGATGCGGGCTCGGATTGCGTTTGGAGGCATACATGGCCTATACTGAACCAGAATGCTACGGTGTCATCGAGAGATGGTTCCACGGAGATTGGATCGGATGCTGGGCGTTCTGGTGGTTGTCGCATGGCTCACCGGCGTATCCGCGGCATCGGGCGCCGAACTGCTGGTGTCGGCGGCGATCAGCCTAAAGGAGCCTTTACAGGAAATCGGTGCGCGGTTTGAACAGCAACATCCGGACTTGAAGGTGGTTTTCAACTTCGGCGCGTCCGGTGTCTTGCAGCAGCAGATCGAACAGGGCGCCCCCGTGGATGTGTATGTGTCCGCCGCGCCGAAACAGATGGACGAGCTTGAGGCGAAGAGCCTCATCCTTCCGAACACCCGACGTATCCTGGCCGTCAACGTGGTTGTCCTCATCACCCACGCGGCCCTCAAGCCATCTCTTCACGCCTTCACCGATCTGACCAAACCGGAGGTCAGGCTGATCGCCATCGGTAATCCGCGTACCGTTCCAGCAGGTGCGTACGCCCGGGCGATCTTGACGAGCCTGGGGCTGTGGGATACCCTGCAACCAAAGCTGATCCTCACCGAGAATGTGCGTCAGGCTCTGGCCTACGTCGCGCGAGGCGAGGTCGACGCCGCCCTGGTGTATGCCACTGACGCGCAGAGCGCCGGTGAAGCGGTTCGCGTCGTCGCCGTGGCGCCGGAGGGGAGGTATCCGCCTGTCCTGTATCCGATCAGTGCGATCAGTGCCTCAACCCAGCCCGCTCTCGCCAGCGCGTTCGTCGACCTGGCTGTGAGCGAGGTCGGACAACAGATTCTGAAAGCCCACGGATTCCTGCCGCCGCCGAAGGGTGCGGCTCGCTGAAGGCGCGGTCCGGACGAGAGACGACCGCTAATCATAGGCGGACAGCCATGACACACATTCCGCTGTCACCTTTGCTCCTATCGTTGAAGATCGCCGGCATGGCGACGGTGGTGACGCTACTCATCGGCACGCCAATCGCCTGGCTGTTGGCCCGAGGTCGATTTCCCGGTCGGGCACTCCTGGAATCGATCGTGGTGATTCCGCTGATCCTGCCGCCGACCGTGACCGGCTATTACCTGCTATGGCTGATCGGCCGTCACGGATTGCTGGGGCGATTTCTGGAGTACGGACTGAATATCGGCCTCATCTTTACCTGGAAGGCCGCGGTGCTCGCGTCGACCATCGCGGCGCTACCGCTATTTATCAAGGCGGCCCAGGGGGCGTTTGAAGGGATTGATCGTCGGATCGAAGACGCCGGTCGGACGTTCAAGCCTATTCTGATCGTCCTGTGCACGATCACCTTGCCGCTCGCCTGGAGGGGCATCTTGGCCGGATCGATTCTGGCATTCGCCAGGGCCATGGGGGAGTTCGGAATTACACTGATGATTGCCGGGAACATCCCGGGGAAAACCCAGACGCTCGCCCTGGCGATCTATGATGCGGTTCAGGCCAATCAGCCGCAGGAGGCGAATGCCCTGTCGATCCTGGTGACGGCCGTGGTGTTGATGATTCTTACGTTGGTCGGACGGATGACCAAGGTCAAATACTGATGCTGGAGGTTACGCTCGACAGGCGGCTCTCCGGGTTTCACCTCCGGACGCAACTGACGGTCGGTGATGAGATCGCCGCCTTGTACGGCCCGTCCGGCTCGGGCAAGAGTCTGACGCTGCTCGCCATCGCCGGTCTGATCAGGCCGACCTCCGGAACCATTCGTATCAATGGCCGGACCGTCTTTGACGGCAGCGCCGGCATTGATCTGGCGCCGCACCTTCGACGTGTGGGTCTGGTCTTCCAGGAATATGCGCTATTCCCGCATAAGACGGTATCGGGGAATCTCTTGTTCGGATTACCGCGAGGGACGCCTCAGAATAAAGCGGCCGATCGGGTCAACGAGATGCTGCATCTTCTGCGGCTGGCGGCGTTTGCGCAGCACTACCCGAATCAGCTTTCTGGCGGACAGCGACAACGGGTTGCGCTGGGACGCGCCCTGATCGGGCATCCGGAGATCCTGCTGCTGGACGAGCCCTTTTCCGCCCTCGATCCGGCCGTTCGCGAAACCCTTCGCCAGGAGCTGCTTCAGATGCTCGCCGACTATAAGGGGACGGTTCTGCTGGTGACCCATGATCTGCAAGAGGCCTATCTTATGGCGTCGACCATCGCCATCATCGACGGCGGCACGGTGCTCCAGACAGGAACCCGGGACGAGGTGCTCCATCGACCGCAGAGTCGGCGCGTCGCCGAGCATACGGGCGCCAAGAATATCCTGCGAGGCGTGGCGTGTGTCGACCCGGACGGCCTCTGGGACATCGTCTGGCGAGGGCATCATCTGCGGGTCCACGGTTTGGAGCCGATGGCGCCTGGGGAGGTGGAGTTCTGTATCCGACCCGAGGATGTCAGGCTGGTGTGGCCGGACCGGGTGGGCCGGCGGGATAATCTTCTGCGCGGCCGGATCGTCCACGAACTCGGGCGCGGCCTGGATTACCTGCTCTTTGTCGGTCTTGCCGACGGAGACAACCGGGGAAAGTATGATCTGGAAATTCAGGTTCGAAGCCGACTGCACGACCTGATGTCGCTGTATGTGGGGAAAGAGGTGTGGGTGTCGTTGCCCCCGGACCGTCTGCGCCTGCTCCAGCCAGACGACTGACGATCAACGGTCGTTCATTCGAAAGCGTCCCGGGTCATTGCGAGGCGTAGCTGAAGCAATCTTGCAGTCTTTCAGGATAATGACGGTGAGATTGCCGCGCTCCCGCTGGTCGCTCGCAATGACGGCATCGGTTAAGGGGCAAAGATGGAACTGATCTGGCAA
Source organism: Candidatus Methylomirabilota bacterium (assembly GCA_003104975.1). Lineage (NCBI taxonomy): Bacteria > Methylomirabilota (SeqCode) > Candidatus Methylomirabilota bacterium. The sequence continues at coordinate 141,182 of PQAM01000006.1, read as the reverse complement.
GGTATGAAGCAGGCGATCCTGCTGCTGCTGCGCGGCGATCCGGAGGTGCTGCGGATCATGCTGCTGTCGCTGCAGGTCTCGGGTGGCGCAACCCTGCTCAGCCTGCTGATCGGTATTCCGTTCGGCGTCGTCCTGGCCTTAAGCCGCTTTCCAGGGCGCCGCATCGCCATCAGCCTGGTCAATACCGGGATGGGCGTGCCGCCGGTTGTGGTCGGCCTTTTCGTCAGTATTATGCTCTGGCGCAGTGGACCGCTTGGCTTCCTGGAGTGGCTCTATACGCCCACGGCGATGGTGCTCGCACAGCTCGTCATTGCCGCCCCGGTGGTGACCGGCCTCACCATCGCTGCCGTTCAGCAGCTCAACCCTCGACTGCATCTGCAGCTTATCGGACTCGGCGCGTCGAGGATTCAGGTCGTCTACCTGCTCCTCAAAGAGGCGCGACTGCCGCTCCTAGCCGCGCTGATGGCCGGCTTCGGCGCGGTCATCTCGGAGATCGGGGCCTCCATGATGGTAGGCGGCAACATCTACCGGCAGACGCGGGTACTGACGACCGCCACCGTCCTCGAAACCGGCAAAGGAAATTTCGATATGGCAATCGCGCTCAGTCTGCTGTTGCTGCTGCTGACCTTTGCCGTGAACGTGACCCTCACCTGGATTCAGCAACGGGGGCGGATATCATGAACGATCCGATCCTCCGGCTCGACACGATCAAAGTCACATATGACGGCAGGGTGGTCCTGGATGTGCCGTCACTGGACATCCCGGAGGGCGAGACGTTAGCGGTCATCGGTCCCAACGGGGCCGGCAAATCGACCCTCCTTCGCATCCTTGGACTGCTGGAGCAGCCCACCGAAGGGTGCGTCGTCTTCGCGGGGCGATCGATCCGGCCGTACCACAATCTACTGAGCGACCGTCGCCGGATGGCCAGCGTCTTTCAGGAGCCGTTGTTGACCGACGGAACCGTAGAGGCCAATGTCGCGCTGGGGCTGAGATTGCGGCGCGTCGATGCGGCTGAGGTCAATAGGCGCGTGGCTGATGGTATGGCAACCTTCAACATCGGGCATCTGGCGAGACGGCGGACGCGAACCCTCTCGGGCGGCGAGGCTCAACGGGTAAGTCTGGCGCGGGCCATGGTCCTCGATCCGGAGGTGTTCCTATTGGATGAGCCGTTCGCCGCCTTGGATGCGCCGACTCGCGAGGCGCTGTTGCTCGACCTTAAGACGATTCTCGACAAGCGGCGGATCACCACGATCTTTGTGACCCACGATCGAAATGAGGCGCTCGTGCTCGGCGATCGGGTAGGGGTGATGATGGGGGGGCAGGTGCTTCAGATCGGCGCCCCCGAGCGGGTCTTTACCGAGCCGGTCAACGAGCAGGTTGCCCGGTTCGTCGGTATTGAGACGATCCTTCGCGGCCATGTACAGCGCGTAACCCTTGGGCTCGCCACCATACAGGTGTCAGGGTGGACCCTGGAAGTTGCTGCGCCAGTGATGCCTGGCGAGCGAGTCCTGATCTGCCTGCGGCCGGAAGAGATTACGCTGTCTCCTCGGACGGCGATAGCACCCGCCTCCAGCGCGCGGAATCAGCTTCACGGTACGGTAGTCCGGCACCTGCCAGCCGGCCCTGCTTACCGGGTAACGATCGACTGTGGCGTTCCGATCGTCGCGATGGTGACCCGACAGTCGTGGGAGCAACTCGACCTGGAGGACGGGGCCGAGGTGATTGCCGCATTCAAAGCGACCGCCCCCCATGTCATTCAGTGTGTTTAACCGTTTTTGTCCTTGACTTTCGCCCGCGTGTTGGGTAGGGTAAAAACGAAAATGGTAGATCCCTCACAGCAGATACGCACCGTGACACACGAGCAGTCGAGCCTGTCAACGCTGACAGGTACCCGCCAGTGCGAGCCGTTCGGCGTTCAATTCCACCCGGCGACGGGCTGTCGCCATCGCAATAAAATCCCACCGGAAAGGAGGTACAAGATGGAAGAAACGGAAGCACAACTCTTTGCTCGCCTCAGGGAGGAGAATCCGGAGTTTCAGCGACTGGCCGAGAAGCACCGAGAATTCGATCTGAAGATCAGTGAGTTGGACCGGATCTATTACCTGACAAGCGAGCAGGAGCGCAAGCGGAAGGAGCTGCAGAAGCTGAAGTTGACCATCAAAGATCAGATGCACGCGATTATGCGTCAGTATCGACGCAACCACACACCGGCCACGTCTCAAAAATGAAACGGCTGACTCACGTCGACCGACGCGGCCAAGCCCGTATGGTCGATATCAGTGAGAAAGATGAAACCAGGCGAGAGGCTGTGGCCAGGGGCACCGTCACCATGCAGCCCGAGACCCTTCGTCTGATTGCGAAGGGGAGGGTCTCAAAGGGCGATGTCCTGGCCGCTGCCAGGCTCGCCGGGCTGATGGCGGCAAAACGCGTACCCGACCTCATTCCCCTCTGTCATCCCCTCCTGCTTTCCAGTGCTGAAGTAGAGTTTACACCCGTCGAGACGGCGGGGCGCCTGGACATCGAATCACGAATCAAGGTCACCGGGCGAACCGGGGCAGAAATGGAGGCCCTGATGGCCGTGGCGATGGCGGCCTTGACCGTCTATGACATGTGCAAGGCGGTAGACAAGGAGATGGTCATCGGCGCCATCCGGCTGGTCGGAAAGACGGGGGGAAAGAGCGGAGTCTATCATCGACCTGGTGAAAATGGGGGCGGAGTCTGAGAGACTCCCGTATCCGATAGACCTCCGTCAAGGATGTAGGACGCCGAGACGCAGCTCGGCATTGACCATGTCTGCAGGATTGGGGACGGCATTTATTTATAGCCCGCGGTTCCTTGACTTCGACTACGGACCGGGGCATCCCTTGCGCAACGAGCGACTTGGGCTTACCTATGATCTGATCCGCGCCTGCGAGTTGCTGTCCCTGCCTTCAATCCGCACCGTCGAACCTGAACCCGCGACCGACGACGAACTCCTGGTGTTTCTGAGGCCCGGCTACTTAGAGGTGCTCAAGGCAGCCGATGTGGGTCGCGCGACCGCCGAGGCGTATCAGTACGGCCTCGGTACCCCGGATAACCCGATTCTGCCGGGCATCTTCCGATGGTCTGCGCTGGTCGCCGGCGCGTCGCTTCATGCCATGCGGATGGTGGAATCCGGTGAGGTCAAGACCGCGTTCAACATCTCCGGAGGCCTGCACCACGCCGGTCCCGGAAGGGCGTCCGGATTCTGCTATATCAATGATGCGGCGCTGGTCGTCGCCGATCTCTGTCGGCGCGGACATCGGGTGGCCTATGTGGACATCGATGCGCACCACGGCGACGGCGTCCAGGGAGCATTCTACGGTACCGATCAAGTGCTGACACTATCAATCCATGAGAGCGGCGCTACCCTGTTTCCAGGCACCGGGTTCGCCGGCGAACTCGGTGAAGGGAAGGGGGAGGGGTACTCCGTCAACATTCCGCTCCCATCTTCGGCCGATGATGAGATCTTTCTCTGGTGTTTCGATGAGGTTATCCCCCCGGTTGTCGATGCCTTCCGACCCGATATCCTGGTGACGCAGCTTGGTATCGACGCCCATCGAACCGATCCCCTCTCCCATATCGGGATCAGTCTTGGGGCGTTTGTCCGGGTCGTCAGACGCCTGAAGGATTGCTGTGGCCGATGGATCGCGCTTGGCGGGGGCGGGTATGACCTGAGAAATGTCGCGCGCGCCTGGACGGCAGCCTGGGCCATTATGAATGAGTGTGAGCTACCGGCCTTACTGCCGAAATCGTTTCTGGCTCGACATCAGGCAATCGAGTGGAACGGCACGGCCTTTGTGGATACCCCGGCAATCATTAAGGGGAAGGCCAAGGCGCGCGCCTGGGAAGAGGTGCGGGAGTCGGTAGCGTATCTCAAGCGGTCGGTATTTTCGCGGCACGATCGCTGATGGTGGACCTTTTTACGGAGGGGCCTATGGCGAGACAACGGTAGGGGTGAGACAAGCACAGTGCTCGGGGAGCGTTGAGACACGGAAACAGGGTAATAACGGGTTACGGTTTGGCAGGAGGCAACCAATGGCATTCCAGGATAGGTCACTGACATGTGTTGATTGTGGGCAGCAGTTTACCTTCACCGCAGGCGAGCAGGAGTTCTATGCGCAGAAAGGGTTCATGAATGAGCCGAAACGGTGCAAGAGCTGCAAGTCGGTCCGCAAAGGGGTAGGCGGCCATGGAGGCCCCCGCCAGGAGTATGAGGTGGTCTGCTCGAACTGCGGCCAGCAGACCTCCGTTCCGTTCAAGCCGATCCTCGACAAACCGGTCTTCTGCAAGCCCTGCTTCGTGGCCAAGCGATCCGGAACTGGGAGAGGTATGTAACGCTCAATAGCCTATCGTCGTCAGCGAGTACACAGGGCCGGGCACGTCTATCGTGACCCGGCCCTGTGTTTTTCGGATACGATCACGGAGTCCGTCATTGCGAGCGTGGCGAAGCAATCTCACCGTTCTTGGCTCCGAGTTCTCCAAGCTCACAGTTCGTCATTCCGGGTTGACCCCGACTTCGATGATCTTGCCGCCCGTTATTGGACATTCATCCGATTTTACGGCAGTGTCCGTAAGATCCGAATCAGTTCATCAGGGGCATACACGCGGAGCGTCGCGTACTTAAAGTCCTGTCCATTGCGCGTCACGATGCCATCGGCCCCCGCGTGCCGAGCGGCTTCATGAATGACCGCATCCCCATAATCCGGAAAGTGCATTTGGAAGGCGTCCTCCAGGACGGCGCGATTTACCGGAGCTACTTCAAACAACTTCAAAATATTCCGAAGATGCACTCGGGCTTGACGGTTTCCGACAATCTTGTGAGCCAGATAGTAGAGGGTGGGGACCACAGATGCGGGGATCAGGCCAGTCAGCATCCCATACTCCACCGTCGCGAACAACCGAACAGCGGTCGGAGCGTGCGGCTCTCGCTTGAGGAGGACGTCCAGGATGACATTGGTATCAAAAAGCACCTTCATCGATGCTTTTCTTTGAGGTAAGTGTAATAGTCTGCTTCATCGAGCCGGCTTGGGGCGAGCGCCCCATAAAGCGACCGGGTCAGCGGGGGCAGCGTGTCTTCACCGGTGGCGGCGGTCTGATCCAGCAGCGCGAAATAATCCGCGACAAGTTGCGAGACCGACTTCCCGGCCTCGCTGGCGTACGCCTTGGCGCGTCGAATCAAATGGTCCTTGAGACGAAGTGTCAGCTTTGTCTGCATAGCGCCTTCTTATGAAAGACGTATAAATCATATGAGGACTATACGTCATTCAAGTACCAGAGTCGAGCTTACTCTGCCCCCACGCGGGGTTGAATCAGGCGGGTAAGTGTGATAGCCTGACAATAACGTAGGCATCCGCCAGCGCCTTCCGGTGTCAATTGTCGATTGGAAAGAAGAGTGCCTGTAGATAGTGGGACCAGACTCCAGCTTAGGCAACTCCCCTCGGTGGATGAGCTGTTGCAGAAGCCGTCGATCCGGGAGTTGACGCAGACGCTGCCGCGCTGGACGGTCGTTGAGGCGATCCGAGAGACGCTTCAGTGTCGGCGGCGGATGATCGCCGACGCGCAGTCCGGTGCCGGGGCCGTCGATCTGCCGTCCAATGCCGCACTGGCAGCCGAGGTCCGGCGGATCGCGCAACGGTTGAACGGACCGACCCTGCGGCGCGTTATGAACGCCACCGGCGTGGTCATCCATACCAACCTTGGTCGCGCCCCGCTCGCCGAGGTGGCCGTTGAACGTATAGTCGAGGTGGCACGGGAGTACTCGAATCTGGAGTACGACCTTGACCGGGGTGACCGGGGGTCCAGGCAGGATCACGTAGCGGGGCTCTTGTGCCGTCTGACCGGGGCCGAGGCGGCACTCGCGGTGAACAATAACGCCGCGGCTGTCCTGCTGACCATTAATACGCTGGCCGATGGACGGGAGGTCATCGTCTCGCGCGGGGAGCTGGTGGAGATCGGCGACTCATTCCGGATTCCCGATGTGATGCGCCGCGCGGGAGGGATCCTGCGGGAGGTCGGGACGACCAATCGGACCTATTTGCGGGATTACGAAGAGGCTGTCGGCCCGGCGAGCGCGATGCTTCTGAAGGTGCACACCAGCAACTTCCGCATCCAGGGGTTTACCAACCAGGTGCCGGTGGCCGAGTTGGCCGCCCTGGGCGAAAAGATCGGCCTGCCGGTGGTGGAGGATGTCGGGAGCGGCGCCCTGATCGATCTGTCGGCGCTCGGCTTTTCGAAGGAGCCGATGCCCTCGGAGAGCATCCGGGGCGGAGCCGATCTGGTGACCTTTAGCGGCGATAAGCTGCTGGGTGGGCCGCAGGCCGGCCTGGTCGTGGGGAAGCGACGGCTGGTCGAACGGCTGCGCCGCAATCCGCTGGCGCGCGTCGTCCGGATCGACAAGCTCTCACTGGCCGCACTGGAGGCGACGTTGCGCCTGTACTGTGATGAGGGGCAGGCTGCGGCCCACGTACCGGTGCTCCGGGCGCTTGTCATGCCGCTTCAGGAGGTCGAGCGTCGGGCCGTGTATCTACATGATCGAATTGCCGCAGTCTCGTCTGGTCACCTTGATGTCTCTGTCATCGAGGGGAGTTCGGAGGTCGGCGGCGGCGCGCTGCCCCTCGAGGCGATCCCGACGCGACTGGTGGCCGTACGGGGCGTCCGTCTGACGGCTGCGGCGTTGGAAGAGCGCCTGCGTCGGACCGACCCACCGGTCATGGTCCGGATCAAGGACGACCGGGTTATCCTGGATCCCCGCACCGTTCTGGCTGATGAGCTGGACACACTGGCCGGGTTGGTGGCCTCGGTCGCATTTTCAAAGGAAGCTGTTAGCTGATAGCTGACAGCTAAAGCGAAGAAGGGCGGAGGGACAAGTAAGGTCATGCGCGGACTATTCGTAACCTTTGAGGGGGGCGAGGGGTCTGGGAAGACGACCCAGCTTGCACTGTTAGCCGATCGTGTTCGCGCCTCCGGTCAAGAGGTCGTTGAAACCCACGATCCAGGCGGGACCGCCATCGGGAAGGAGATCCGTTCACTCCTGCTTCATTTGGGGTCCGGCCCTATCGCACCTGCCACGGAACTGCTGTTGTACGAGGCCAGCCGCGCACAACTCGTCCGCGAGCTGATCGCGCCCGCTATCGGACGAGAGGCCGTGGTGCTGTGCGATCGTTTTACCGATTCGACGGTTGCCTACCAGGGATTCGGGAGGGGGATCGATCTGGATCTGATACGGCGGCTGAATCGGTTTGCGACTGACGGACTTGCGCCGGACCTGACCATCCTGCTCGATCTTGATCCGCAGGTCGGACTGGCACGGTGCAGACAAGTCGACACCCCAGAGAAGCCGATAGGACTGGGCGCAGCATCGTTGTCTTGGGACCGGATCGAGGCCGAGCCGCTGGACTTTCACCGGCGGGTCAGAGACGGCTACCTGACGTTGGCTGCGGAAAATGCGGATCGAGTGATCGTGATCGATGCGGGCTTGGATGCGATCGAGATTGAGGCTATTGTGTGGAATCGGTTTATTCGGCTCACATCGGTGCAACGATGCCGTTTCATGATGTCGTAGGCCAGACGCGGGCTATCGGGTTCCTGCAGCGGGCGCTGGCGACCGGGCGGATCGCGCACGCCTATCTGTTCAGTGGGCCGGCCGGTGTCGGCAATTGCGCCGCCGCGCTCGCCTTCGCCCAGGCGCTGAACTGTGAAGAGGCGGCCCAACCCCCAACCCCCAACCCCCAACCCCCCGAGTCCCCTCACGCCTTACGCCTTACGCCTCACGATGCCTGCGGGGCGTGCCGGTCCTGTCGTAACATTGCCGCCGGACAGCATCCCGACGTCCAGGTGATCGAACCGGACGGCGCGTTTATCAAGATCGAGCAGATCCGGACCCTGGAGGCCGACGCCGCCCTGGTTCCATATGAGGCGCCGTGGAAGGTCTTTATTCTCGACAGCGCCGAGCGCATGACGGAGCAGGCGGCCAACGCCCTGCTCAAGACTCTGGAGGAGCCGGCCAAAGATACCGTGTTCATCTTGCTGACAAGCGCCGTCGCGGCCCTGCTTCCCACCATCGTCTCCCGGTGTCAGTCCGTCACCTTTACCCCGCTGCCGCACGGGGAGATCGAGACCGTGTTGAGGAGACAGGGGATGGAGCCGTCGCAGGCGCGGCTGATTGCCTCCTTAAGCCGTGGGAGCATCGATCGGGCCTTGAGCCCGGAGGTGGCGTCGCTCCCGGCGACGAGGGATCGGTTGCTCGAGGGGATTGGTCGAGGGCTCGGCGAAGGGCCGGCCGCCCTGGTAGAACTGGCCGAAAAGCTGGCGAAAGATCGGGACACGCTTCAACAGCAGTTGGAAATCCTGTCGGCGTGGCTGCGTGATCTGATGGTCGTGAAGGCTTCGGGACATACCAGATGGCTTGTCAACGATGACCGCGGCGAGGCCATCGCCGGACAGGCGAAGAGCATCTCCCTGAATGCCGTTCTGGACGGACTTCGCGCGGTTCATGCCGCCATGGAGAATATAACCCGCAACGCGAACCCGCGCCTGTCAATGGAGGATCTGCTGCTCCGACTGCGGGAGCTGCTTCCGTCAACCCTATTGTCGGTATCAGTATGAAAACGGTACGTATCAACCTGGGCGAGACCGAATATCAGGATCAACATTACGATCCACGAGGGGTCACACTGCAACCCGGTGATCAGGTGGTGGTCGAAACGAAGTGGGGGCAGGGGCTGGGCCGTGTCTTCTCCACCTTCCCGCTCTTTCCTGATCAGAAGATCACCGAGCCGCTGCCGGCCGTCATCCGCATAGCCACGGCACGGGACCGCGCCAACGAGGAACGCATCAGGCGTCTGGAAACGGATGGACGCGCGTTCTGCTCACGAAAGATCACGGAGTTCGGGTTGCCGATGAAGCTGGTCGATGTGAAGGCGAGCTTCGACCGCAGCCGGGTGACATTTTATTTCTACGCCGACGATCGGATCGACTTCCGCGAGTTGGTGAAGGACCTGGCGCAGCACCTGCATACCCGCATCGAGATGCGACAGATCCGGGCCCGGGACGTCGGCAGCAAATTAGGATGCGTCGGGCCGTGCGGCCGGGAGCTGTGCTGCAAGACCTTTTTGAAGGAGTATGAGCCGATTTCGGTCCGGATGGCCAAGGATCAGAACCTCCCCCTTAATCCGAGCAAGCTGGCGGGGATGTGCGGACGGCTCAAGTGCTGCCTTCGCTACGAGCACTCGATGTATGAGGAGGTCAAGCGGCGTCTGCCCAAGATCGGCTCCCCGGCCGAGGCGCCAGAGGGGATCGGGATTGTAAAGACACGGAACCTGCTGGCCGAAACGGTGGTCATCGAACTGGAAGACGGGGCGCAGATCACCGTCAAGGCCGCCGATCTGATTCATGTCGGCCCACCACTGGACGAGGACGGACCGAGAGGCGGTTGCGGCGGCGGAGGCTGCCCCAGCGGTGGCCGAGGGGTCGGCCCCGAGGCAGATCCTACCCACTCATGAGCGATCAGACCTTCTATCTGACCACCCCGATCTACTACGTCAACGCGACCCCGCACCTGGGGCACGCCTATACCACGATCCTGGCCGACGCGATGGCTCGTTTTCAGAGGCTTCGGCTGGGACCTGAGCAGGTCTATTTCCTCACCGGCACCGACGAGCACGGCGACAAGATCGTCCAGGCGGCGGCGCAGGCCGGTGAGAGCCCGCAGGCCTATACCGACCGGATCAGCGGGATCTTCCGGGAGACCTGGACGCGGCTGGGGCTTACGCCGAATCAGTTTATTCGGACGACCAGCGAGCCGCACAAGCGTGCCGTTCAGCGGTTCCTGCAACAGATCTACGGTGCCGGAGATATCTATTTCGGCGAGTACGGCGGGCATTACTGCTACGGCTGCGAGCGGTTCTATACGGAAAAGGAGCTCGAAGCGGGCAAATGCCCGGATCACCAGACGGTCCCCACCTTTATTAAAGAGCAGAACTACTTCTTTCGGATGGGGAAATATCAGGAGTGGCTGATCGACCATATTCACCGCCATCCCGACTTCATCCGGCCGGAGCGCTTTCGGAACGAGGTCTTATCGTTCTTGAGGGAGCCGCTGGAGGACCTCTGTATCTCCAGACCTGCGACGCGCCTCACATGGGGAATCCCGCTTCCCTTTGATGACCGGTACGTCACCTACGTCTGGTTCGATGCGCTGATCAACTATATCTCCGCGCTGGGTTGGCCGGACGGTGAGGCGTTTCACCGTTTCTGGCCCGCCCAGCATCTGATCGCCAAGGATATCCTGAAGCCGCATGCCATCTACTGGCCGACGATGCTGCGGGCGGCGGGGCTCCCGCCGTACCGACATCTGAATGTCCACGGCTACTGGAAGATCGAAGAGGCCAAGATGTCCAAGAGCCGAGGGACGGTGGTCCGACCGCTTGATCTGGCCGACAAGTACGGCGTCGATGCCTTTCGCTACTTCGTGCTGCGGGAGATGACCTTCGGCCTGGACGCCGCCTTCAGCGAGGATGCGCTGGTGGCACGGCTGAACGCAGACCTGGCCAACGATCTGGGGAACCTCTACAGCCGCGTTCTGAAGCTGATCCAGCGATATTATGCCGGTGCTATCACGTACGCGTCCGGTGCCGGAGATCTGGTCGAACCCGCACGCGGCGCCGCGGTGGAGGTCATGGCCGCTATGGAGCGCTTCGCGTTCAGCGAGGCGTTAGCGGCGATCTGGAACCTGATCTCAGCAACGAACAAATACCTGGTCACCAACGAACCTTGGAAGCGCGACCCGAACGATGCACGGACGAAAGCGGTCCTGTCCACGGCAGCGGAGACCCTCCATACGATTGCGTTGCTTCTGTGGCCGTTCTTGCCCCAGACGGCCGAGCGGATGCTTCAGGGCTTGGGGGTCTCCGACACGATGACGCCGATTCGGCTTAATGACGTCACACCGGCGGAAGGGATACAGACGCGAGAGTGGCGAGTCCAGGAGGTGCAGGCCCTCTTTCCCCGTATCCAGACGAGCGCTCCCCGCTTACAACCTGCCGGGACAGGCGCAAGGCAGCCTCATACAGAGAAAGAGTCGCCCATCGTTTCCGAGACCGCACCTGAACAGATCATGATCGAGGAGTTCCGTCGCGTCGACCTGCGCGTCGCGGAGGTGATCGAGGCAGAGGCGATCAAGGGATCCAAGAAGCTGGTGAAGCTGCGGGTGAGGCTTGGGGAGGAAGAGCGGACCGTCGTTGCGGGCCTGAAGGCGCACTATCCGCCTGAAAGCTGGACCGGGAAGCGGATCATTCTGGTGGCCAATCTGAAGCCGACCAGCCTGATGGGGATCGTGTCCCAGGGGATGGTGCTCGCGGCCGAAGACGACACCGGCCGGATCGTTCTGCTGACATCCGAGACCCCGGTGACCTCTGGTGCAAAGATTCGCTGAATGTTCGTCGACACCCACGCCCATATCCAGATGCATGAGTTCGATGCCGACCGGGCCGAGGTGTTGGCGCGGGCCGGAACTGCCGGGATCGACCTGATCATTACCGTCGGCTATCATCAGGCGGCCAACCGGAGGGCGGTGGAGGCCGCGCAACATCACCCACAGGTGTTTGCCGCCGTCGGCATTCATCCGCACGATGCCGAAAGCTACGATGATGCTGTCGACGAGAGCCTGCGCGCCATGGCCAAACAGCCCAAGGTGGTGGCCATCGGCGAGGCGGGTCTCGACTTCTTCCGCAACCGCGCCCCGCGCCCCGCCCAGTTCGATGCCTTTCGCCGCCAGATCCGACTGGCCAGGGAGTTGGATCTGGCGCTGATCGTCCACGACCGAGACGCCCATCACGACACGATGTGCGTCCTTGAGGAGGAGGCGGCACAGGCCGTCCTCCTGCACTGCTTCTCCGGAGATCCGGTAATGGCGGAAGAGGCCTGGCGGCGAGGCTACTACCTGTCTATCGCCGGGCCGGTGACCTATCCCAAGAACGAGGCGCTGCGCGACATCGCGCGAAAGGCGAGGACCGACCGCCTGCTCTTGGAAACCGATTGTCCCTACCTGCCGCCTCAAACCTTTCGAGGACAACGGAACGAGCCGGCGTATCTCGTCCACACGGCCCAGGAGGTCGCCCGCATCCTGGAAATGCCTCTCGAAGACCTCGGTCGCCTCACCACCGACAACGCCCGCCGCCTCTTCCGACTCCCCTCCTTGTAAGATCTTCACCCGATAGAACCGCGTCACATAGGATTTACCACGTGTGGCTATATTGAGTCATAGTGTATGCGCGAAAATGCGTATTGACATAGTCACACTGTGTTAGATAGATTAAGCGGTATTGTAACAGTGTCAAATATTGTGTCCTTGACTTGCTGAGAGTGAGCGTGTATAAAGCTCCGCGATATTGTCTTCACTTCGAATAGAGCCTAGTCCTGCGCAGTAGCCGCATCAGCCTTCGTGGCATACGAAAGCCTGTGGAGGGATCGGTCATGCTCCTGAGCCGGACGGTCCGACATGTTCGCAAGGCAGTGCATGCTGTCGCGAGTGGTGTCCGGCGGAGGCCGGCGCTGCTCACGGCCGTTCTCCCGGCTGCTGTTTTGGCTGGTACGGCCGCCTGGCTCAGTCCCTTGCAGGCCGCTCAGGGCATGATCAAGACAATCACCCCTCGGGCGGCCTACATCGGCGATCAGGCGCGCATCAAAGGCCACGGCTTCGGCGCCCACAACGTCCAGATCACCGTCGGCGGTATCGCGGCCCCAGTCCTCTCCGCGACCGGCCACTCGGCCGTCTTCCTTGTCCCCCCAGGTCTACACCCGGGGCCCACCACCGTCACAGTCACCAACCCCGGCGGCCGATCGGGGAGCATCGCGTTCACCATCCTCAATCACCCACCCCTCGCCAACGCCGGCCTTGACCAGACCGTCTCCGTCGCTACTACTGTCCAGCTTGACGGCACCGCCTCCTCAGATCTCGACGGCGACCCGCTGACCTTCCACTGGACGTTCGTTTCGGTCCCAACAGGCAGCACCGCGACACTGTCCGATCCCACAGTGGTGCGCCCCACCATCCTCATCGATCGCCCGGGGACCTACGCTGTCCAGCTCCTCGTCAACGACGGCTACACCGATAGCTCGCCCGACACCGTGCAGATCAGCACAACCAACTCACGCCCGGTAGGCGACGCCGGCCTCGACCAGACCGTCCACATTGGCAGCCTCGTACAGCTTGACGGCTCTTTATCCTCAGACGTCGATGGCGACCCGCTGACCTACGGCTGGACCTTCGTCTCCGCGCCAACCGGCAGCCAGGCCACCCTGAGCGACGCAACCACAGCGTACCCATCCTTCGTGGCGGATCTTCAGGGTCGCTACATCGTCCAGTTCATCGCCAACGACGGCGCCCTCGACAGCAAACCGGCTACGGTGCAGATCGACACCACCAACTCCCGCCCAACGGCCGATGCCGGCCACGACCAGCAGGCGACCATCGGCGACACCATCCAGCTTGACGGCACCGCCTCCTTCGACATCGATGACGACCCGCTGACCTACCGCTGGTCCTTCACGACTGCGCCGACCGACAGCGCGGCACGCCTGCTCAATCCCACGACAGTGCAGCCCAGGTTCGTGCCGGACCTGCTTGGCGACTATGTCGCGCAGCTCATCGTCAACGACGGCTTCGAGGACAGCCTTCCGGACACCGTGGCCGTCACTGTAGCGCCGTCGCCCAATCGACCGCCCATAGCCGGGGATGATACCGCCGTCACCGACGCAAACGCCTCGATCAGCATCGCCGTGCTGGGCAACGACGGCGATCCTGATGGCGATTCGCTCACGATTACGGCGGTCATGCAGGGGAGCCAGGGCGGGACGGTGACCCTCAACGGCGTCACGGTCACCTATACCTCACCCACCAACTGGAGCGGCACGGACAGCTTCACCTACACCATCAGCGACGGGCGCGGCGGGACGGCCACGGCGAGCGTGACGGTGACGGTCAACGCTGTGCTGCCCACGATCACCGGGTTCACGCCCACCTCAGGCGAAGTGGGCGACAGCGTCACGATCACCGGTACGAACCTTGGCAGCGTCCGCTCGGTGACGTTTAATGAGGTGCGGGCCGGCATCGACGGCAGTACGTCGACGAGCATCCGGACAGTAGTGCCGATCGGCGCCGCTACTGGGCGCATCACCGTCGAGACCGCCGGAGGGGCCGCGACCAGTGGCGACGATTTCGTTGTCCTGCTGAGTCAGGACTTCGCCCTCTCCGTGAGCCCGCCATCGGGGGCCGTCGTCCAGGGGACGTCCACAACCTACATGGTTCGGCTGGCCAGTACCGGCGCGCATCAGTTCACTGGACTCGCGAGCCCTTCCCTGGAAGGTCTCCCCCAAGGCGCGACAGCCTCCTTCAGTCCGGCGTTGCTCGCAACCGGGCAGACCGCCACCCTGCGCGTCAACGCCGCCTCGACGACGCCAGTGGGGATCGTGCCGTTGACCATCGTTGCCGTCGCCTCCATCGATGGCCGGCCTGTCACGCGCTCGGCCTCTGCCTCGCTTGCGGTGGTGGGCGCCGGGATCACCGCCCTCGCCGGACGAGTCCTCGATACCGACGAGCAGCCCATTCAGGGGGTGACGCTGCGGATCGAGACGGCACAGGGCAGCATCGAGGCCGTCACCGATGCGGGCGGCAACTTCCTGATGCAGAACCCGCCGGTCGGCGACCAGGTCGTACTGATCGACGGTCAGACGGCCAGCACCTCCACGAAGCACTATCCTACGATCCCGACCAACGTAACGATCCTGTCGGGCGTGGTGAATCAGCTCCCATTCATCCCCCACCTGCATCTGCAGAAGAATTTCAACTTTACCCAGATCAGCCCGACCCAGGAGACCATCGCCAGCGACCCCGAATTGCCGGGCGTCGCCCTGCGCATTCCGGCCGGCACCCAGATTATCGGCTGGGACGGACAGCCCAACGACAAGGTCTCGATCCGCACGGTGCCGATCGATCGTCTGCCCATCAAGCCGCCGCCACCCGAGGTCCGCGCCCGGACGGTCTACATGTTCTACTTCGGGAAGCAGGGCGGAGGCACCCCCAGTCGGCCGATTCCCTTCGCGGCCCCGAATGACCTCGGCCTCGCCCCCGGGGAGAAGGCGGAACTCTGGTACTTTGACGAGTCGCGCAATCCCGGTGAAGCGCCCAACGACTGGAGAATCGCCGGGACGGGTACGGTGAGCGCCGACGGCAAGACGATCGTCACCGATTCCGGCGTGGGAATCCCCAAGTTCTGCTGCGGGGCGAGCCTCTTCTCCAGTCCCAGTCCCGACGGAACGCCGATTAACATTATCGGCCAGAGCCCTCAAGGCGGCGACCCGGTCGACCTTGCCACTGGCGCGTTCGTGCTTCGCAACACCGACCTGGTACTGCCTGCAAGAATTCCAATTGTTATCGAGCGGACCTACCGCACGATGGACACCGTCCGGGGACCTTTCGGCTCCGGCACATATCTCGGCTACAACTGGCTCGTCAGGCGCACCGTGGACGCGGCTACGCTCATCCTCCCCGGGAATAGCCGCATCGCCTTCAGCCGTCAGCCCGACGGCACCTTTACGAACGGCGACCAACCGTTGTTCCTGGGTGCGAAGCTGGTGTTTAATGTTGACGGTTCCTCCATTCTGCACCTTAAGAACGGCGCCTTCTACACATTCAGTTCAGCAGGCATTCTCGTCGAGCAAGCCGATCACAATGGGAACAAGGTCACGATCAAGCGTGAGTTCGCGAGCGATGCAACCCGTGTGATCGCCCCGGACGGGCGCGAGTTCAGGCTGCAGATGCGAGAGGGTTTCCCGAACCTGATCACCAGGATCACCGACCCGCTTGGCCGCGCGGCGACCTACGAGTATTCGGGCGGCCAACTGATCAGCGCGACCAACCCAGACGGGGGCGTGACCAGCTACACCTACGACGGCAGCAGCCGCATGACCGCCATCACCGATCCCAAAGGGATCACCTTCCTGCGCAACACCTACGACGTGAATAGCCGCGTCTGTGAGCAGCAGCAGGCCGATGGCGGCACGTTCCGGTTCTACTACATCACGGCGGATCAAGCCAGCCTCCCAGAAAGCGCCCAGCTCCTGCAAGAAGCGGCCGGCGGCGGTCCCATCTCCGTGCCGCCGTGCAGCGCCCAGCCCTCCACCGGGATCGTCGGGGCCACCGTCGTCATCGATCCGCTCGGGCGCCCCACCACCTATCGCTTCAACGGTGCCGGCTACCTTACGTCGCAGACCGATGCCGTGGGCCAGACCACGAGAATGGAGCGAGAGGAGGGGACCAACCTGCTGCTCGCTACGACCGACCCCGTTGGGCGCACCACCCGCGTGACCTATGATGACTCTGGCAATGTACGCTCGATCACCGATCCGGCGGGCCAGACGCGCAGCTTCGAGTACGAGCCGACCTTCAGTCGGCTCACGCGCCTGACCGACCCGATGGGCAACGTCACCACCTTCGCCTATGACGGGCTGGGCAACCTGACCAGCCTGACCGACCCCACGGGTGCCAGCACCCGCATCGCCTACAACGAATTCGGCCAGCCCATCTCGACCACCGATCCGCTGGGGCACGTCACCCGCTTTGAGTACGACCTCGTAGGCAACCTCGCCACCATCACGGACCCGTTGGGCTACACCACCCAGCGGACCTACGACCTGGTCTCCCGCCTGCTCACCCAGACCGATCCGCGCGGCCGGACCACCAGCCTCAGCTACGATACCCTGAACCGGCTCACGCAGCTTGTCGATGCCGTCAATGGCCTGACCCGCTTCACCTACGACGGTAACGGCAATCTCCTGACCGTCACCGATGCACAAAACCACACCATCACCCACACCTATGACGACATGGATCACCTGGCCTCCCGGACCGATGCTGTTGGGGCCGTTGAGTCGTTCACCTACGACGGCAATGGGAACCTAACGAGCACCACCGACCGCAAGGGCCAAGCCAGCACCTTCACCTACGATGCGCTCAACCGGCGCACGAAGTCCACCTTCGCCGACGGCAGCAGCACCAGCTTCACCTATGACGCCGCCGGCCGCCTCCTCCAGGCCGGCGACTCTATCGGCGGGACGATCCTGCATGAGTATGACACCCTGGACCGTCTCACGACCCAGATCACGAATCTCGGCGCCATCCACTACGCCTACGATGCCCTCGGCCGCCGGACGCAGATGCAGGTGGGTGACCTGAGCCCGGTGAGCTACACCTATGACGCCGCCTCGCGCCTGCGGACCATCACGCAGGCGCCGCTGAACCCGGCGTCGATCGACTACGACACCCTCGGTCGGCGCACGAATCTCACGCTGCCCAACGGCGTCAGCACCGAGTACCAGTACGACGCTGCGTCTCGGCTCACCGCCCTCATCTACCGCAACGCGGCGGGCTTGCTCGGCGACCTCACCTACACCTACGACCCCGCCGGCAACCGGATCGGCGTCGGCGGCTTGTTCGCCCGGACGCTGCTGCCCGACTCGATTACCGCTGGCACCTACGACCCCGCCAACCGCCAGCAGAGCTTCGGTGACAAGACCATGACCTACGACGCGAATGGCAACTTGACCTCTATCACGGACCCGAATGGCCTCGCCACCTTTACGTGGGACGCGCGCAATCGGTTGGTTGGCCTTGCCGGCCCTGACGCGACTGCCAGCTTTGTCTACGACGCCTTCGGGCGTCGGGTCGTCAAGCAGATCAACGGCTCGGCCACCCAATATCTGTACGATGGCCTCGACATCACGCAGGAGGTACGTCCCAGCGGTCCCATCTCCTATCTGCGCACCCTCACCATCGATGAAGTGCTCGGTAGCCTGCGACAAGACGGCGCCTACTTCTCCATCTATGATGGCCTCGGCAGTACGCTGAGCGTAATGGATCAAACCAGCAATCCCGCCGTGCAATATGCCTATGATCCCTTCGGCACGACCTCCTCGACTAACCCAGCCTTCTCAAATCCATTCCAGTACACTCGCCGAGAAAACGACGACACCGGGCTCTATTTCTATCGTGCCCGCTACTACCATCCTGGGCTGGCTCGTTTCATCTCGGAAGATCCCCTGGGCTTCCGCGACGGACTCAATGAGTACACGTACGTTCGCAACAACCCAACCAATGCCAGCGATCCGCTGGGGCTCCTCACGGTGATGGTGCATGGAGTCCGCTTGGGAGCGCCACGTCCAGGAACCTATGCGGAGAACCCACTCGGACGCGCGATCCGAGAAGCAGGTGAACGGGTTGAGGAGGTTCGCTGGAACGGCAATCCCTTGAGCGTACAAGCCCAGACCGCAGTCTTGAATAAAATTGCCGACTACGCGGCACAGGCTGCGGCGAGGGGTGAACCGTTCAATATTATTGGTCACAGTTGGGGATCTGGTCTTGCTGTCGATTATAACGTGTCAACCTTATTAGCCGGCGGGCAGTCGGTAGATCTGCTGGTCACGATGGGATCTCCGGTGATGGGGGGAGATACCGGTTTTGCAAAAGACTGGGTCAATATCTGGTCGCCCCTCGATCCTATCTCCTGGCCATCGGCGCTCACGCTGGGCGCCGCGCAACAGGTGCGGACTTGGGCTGGACATATGGGCTACTGGGAGGACCCAACGACGATCAATGAGATCGTCAGGCGCATCGCGCAACAGAGGGGACGGCAAAAATAGATGCGCTCATGGCGCCGGGTTCAGAACGGAGAGTGTGACCGAGGGCCGTTATGCTGCGCGCTGGTGCTAGCTACGATGTTCTGGCTCAGCATGATGACCGGGTGTGGGAGATTGGGAGAGGCCGACGTGGCAGATCAGCCAAGAGAACGGTGGGCGTACACGACTAAGGCCCACCTCTTTTTCTATGGGCTTCTCGCCGGGGCACCTATAGCCCGGGAAGAGATCCGCGGTGTGCTGCTTGACCGGGATCGTTGCTATCTTGCCGTCGGTGCTCCGAAGCTCGTGGCGCTGGATCGCCATCGGGGCAACGTGGTATGGGAGAGGGCACTGCCATACAACGGGGGTCCCCTTGGAGACATGTTTGTCGAGGTAGGCGAACGACTGGTGATTGGCCTGTATGACGAGCAGACAAGGGAACTCGTGGTCCTCGGGTTGGATCGCGCAGACGGCACAACCGTCTGGCGAGTGAATCTTCCCGGTGCGAAGGGGCCTACCCTGGTAGGAGATGAGGCGAGCCTCGAGGTTGGCCCACGTGGGGACGCGGTGATCGCGAGCATCCCAGGGCCAGGGGCCAACGAATGGCATCGAATCGTCCTCAGGGCAAGCGACGGCGCCAAGGTGGCCGAGGCTCGGTATCCCGGCTACGTCTGGCGACGGCGACTAGGCACTCCTCAAGTAGCCGGGTTGATCCTTGGGTACGAGGGAGATCCAAGTGGTTCGGGTTGGAAGGCGTACCGCAAAGTGCTCGCGTTTCACGAGAGTACGGGCCAATTGGCATGGAGCCTCCCGCTTGTACCGGAGGGCGCCTCGTCCCCTACTGTTCTAGAGGATTCCTTACTGATCGCCAACGGAACTCAGCTTCTACGGATTGACCTCCGTACCGGTCAGCCCCGCTGGAAGGTCAATCTCGGGGGGCGGATTCCAGATAACGCGGATCCTCCACTGGTAGTCGGGGCGAAAGTTGCCGTGGTCCATAGGGCTACACCGGATCCCAAGGATAGGCTCTGGAAGCTTGGCATTCACCAATTGGAGGACGGCGCGCAGGAGACCCACGTAAACCTTGTACTAACCGAAATCGATGTTCCATCTGATTTACGAGGAATGGGTAACCGTGCCATTACAGGATCAAGCCTTAGAGTCAACGTTGTCGATGTCCAGCGAGCGAGACTCGTTGCCGCGCTCGACTTCAGGAAGATGTTTTCCTCGTTTGTCTATGCCGATCCCCGCTCGATGTGGATCGGCGGTAGCGACGATCAGGGATTCGTCGCTGTGACCACGGACGGGGTCCTTCGCTATTTCGCAGCAGAGGACTTCCGCGACGCTGCTGGGTCACCCGGTAGGTAGACAAGATGCCCGAAGAAGGGTCCATGAATATGGCTTGGACGAGACTGTTTTATCCATTGACATGCGTACACTGCGGTTGAAATCGCTTACGCTCCTTTTGGCACTCCAGGCGATGCTGGGCCTTGCGGTCTCCGCGCAGGCGCAGGTGGCGTCGGTCAGCTATCTCTACGACGACCTGGGGCGTCTGATGCGCGTTGTCAATGAAAACAACGAGTGTGCGACGTACGAGTACGATGCGGTGGGCAACATCCTGTCGATCAAGCGCAGCACGAACTGCCTGAGCGCCCCCACCATCGCGAGCATCGTTCCGAACAGTGCCCAGGCAGGCGATACGGCCTGCATTGCGATCACCGGGACCAACTTCCTTGGGGCGTCGGTGACCACCGACAACCCCGAGGTCCACATCAACGGCGTGCGGGTCTCGGACACGCAGATCGATGCGTGCCTCGCCGTTTCGTTCCTGTCGCCGATTGGGGCCGCCAGGCTCACGGTCAGCACGCCGGGCGGCGCGGCCGAGGGGAGCTTCACGATCACGCCCGCCCCTCCGACGATCACCGGGATCGATCCGTCTTCAGGCCCGCCCACCCGCCTGATCACCATCTCCGGGACGGCCTTCAGCCCGACCGCCTCGCAGAACGACGTCCGCTTTAACGGTGTCAGCGCCCCTGTCTTCAGCGCCACAGTGTTCAGTATCAACGCAGCCGTCCCCGCAACGGTCTCCCCTGGTCCTGCGCCGGTCACGGTCACCGTCGGCGGCCGTGTCTCCAACGCCTTCTCGTTCACGGTCACAACCCCTACAGGACCGCCACCGGTGATTACGTCGGTCACGCCGAACAAAGGCTCTGTCGAGGGGGGAAGTGTCGTGACCATCAGCGGGTCCGGTTTTGCCGCCGGCGGCAAGGTGTTGATTGACGGCAGAGAGGTGTGGACGTACTCTACCATCGACTCCACGGCAATCAGGGTCACCACCCCTCCCGGGACGGAAGGGCCTGCCGACGTCTGGGTGAGCAATCCGAACGGTGATGCCCTCCTCCCCGGCGGCTTCACGTACGTGAGCGGTCCGCCGCTGCGGGTGGCGGCGGTCAACCCCATGCTTGGTTTCTCCGGCGTCCCGACCAATGTCTCTGTCGGCGTGCTGTTCTCGATCCCTATCGACCCGACAACGTTGAATGCATCCTCTTTCGCTCTGACGCGCTGCGGGACCACCGAGCAGGTCGCGGGGAGCTTTGCCTTCGATTTCAACAACGCCGCGGCGATCTTCGCGCCGTCGGCCCCGCTTGCACCCAGTACCTGCTTTACCCTGTCGCTCACCCAGGCGATTCAAGGTGCCCAAGGGGTTCCACTTGACGCCCCCCTGAGTGGCTCCTTCACCACGGCCGGATCGCCGGACACCATCTCCCCCAACGTAAATGTGAATCCCCCCAATGGCGCGACCGGCGTCCCGCGGAACAGTTCTATCGTCTTCGCCTTCTCTGAGCCGATCAATCCGGTTACGGTCAATCCGGTTACGGTCAATTCGACTACGCTGCGGGTCTCCAATAACGGGGAGCCAGTGACCGGGAGCATCACCGTGGGACAGGACAACCGGGTCGTGACCTTCAGACCGGCGGCGCTCTTGCAGGCTAACTCGAGCGTGGAGATCGTCCTCTCACGCAAGGTGACAGACTTGGCCGGGAACCCCATCGTCGGAAGCGGAGGACCGGGGACGGATTTCCTCAGCACCTTCTTTGTGGGCGCCGGGGCCGATCTCTTCCCCCCCCACGGCTGATCGCTGTGAACCCGCCTGATGGCGCCTTTGGGGTTCACGTCAGCAGCAGCGTGTCCGTCACCTTGAATAAGGCGATCGATCCGGCGTCCATCACCACCGAGAATTTCAGGCTGTCGGCGGCCGACACCAACCTGGCGGGCACGATTTCTCTGTCGGGAGGCAATACGATTGCCACCTTTAACCCGGATGCGCTGCTCCCGCCGACGACGCAGATCACGGTGCATGTGGACCAGACCGTACGCGACCTGAGCGGGAACGGTCTGATCGAATCGTTCACCAGCACCTTCACCACCGGCAGTACCCTCGACAACGTCCGCCCCTTCGTCGTGAGCGTCAACCCCGTCGCCAACCAGACGGCCGTCCCCGTCAACACCGAGATCACCATCGTCTTCTCCGAGCCGATGGATCCCACGACATTGCACGCCACCACCACCCCGGTACAGTTTTACACCTGCATCTGGAACGTTTTCTGCCCGGGCTACCAGCCCGTGGTAGGGGCCTACAGCCTCTCGGCCGACGGCCTCACCCTTACGCTGACTCCGGCTGCCCCCCCTGGTCCCCAACAGCTCGCACCGGATCCAGGTGAGCACCGGCGCCAAGGACCTGGCCGGCAACCCCTTGCTCAGCGCCTTCTCCTCGACCTTTACCACCGAGGCAAGCCTCGACCTGACGCCGCCCACCGTGGTGGGGATCAGCCCCCCCGACGGCGGGACCGAGCTTCCCACGAACGGACAAGCCTGCGTGCAGTTCTCCGAGGCGCTCGATCCGACCACCGTCACGGCCGAGAGCGTGGTAGTCACCGGCGGCGGAGTGCTGCTCGAGCTGGAGCGTCGCTTAAGCCTCATGAACCGGGTCCTCTGCGTGCGCCCAGCCAACCTCTTCCCCTTCGCGGCCAGCACCACCTACGTGCTCACGCTCACCCCCGAGCTGACCGATGCGGCTGGCAATCGCCTCCCGGCCCCGGTCGAGAGCTTCTTTACGACCAGCACCACCGCCGATACGGCTCCCCCGATCGTCACCGCCATCAGTCCCATGAGCGGGGCCACCGGGGTCGCGGCCGACACGGCGGTTACGCTGAGCTTTAACGAGCCGATCGAGCCAGCCACGGTGCACCTGGCCTCGTTCACGCTGCGCGACTGGACCACGAGTCGGGTGGTGGCCGGCAGCTACCAGGTCTCCGCCGACCGGCGCCAGGCGAGCGTGATCCCCGCCGAGCCGCTGTGGGCCCAGCACACCTACCAGGTAGAGCTGAGCACCGGGGCGGCATTGACCGACCTAGCCGGCAACGCCGCCGCGCGGCAGACCTTCTCCTTTACGACAGGGGCAGCGCCTGGGACCGACCTCACCACCCTGCCGACCGGGGCGAGCGTGACGGTCAATCCCCCGAGCCTCTTCGCCGACGGACAGAGCAGCGCTCAAGTCACGCTCAGCAACGTCAATCGCAACGGGACGCTGGTCCCCAACGGCACCCGCCTCGGGGTGACGGTCGTTTCCACCACCTTCGCCGACTCGGCGGGCGGGACGCTATCGGGTGGGGTGCCGAGCGCCGCCGATCCGGCCTTCCAGGTGGTGACCACGCTCGACGGCGGAGCGACGCTCACCTACCGCTCCCTCGACCTGAGCGACCTGCCGCCCGGCAGCAGTCGCACCGCCACGGTGCAGGTGGTCTCGCTCGATACAGCGGATCGGCCCGTGCGCCTGATCGGCTCGGCATCGGTTACGCTGTTCCGCAGTGCCAGTGCGACGGTTACCTCGAATCCGACTTGGATACGGCCTGATAATAGCTGTTTTGCCGACGTGACCGTCACCATCGTGGACAATGACGGCAATCCGGTTCCTGTCGGAACGAGGTTTGCGGTTACCGCCGATCCGGTCTTTGCAGTCGGCAGCGCCGGCGGGACGATGAGTGGGTCGGAATGCAGCGCGAGTTCGATCAATCCTCGGTTTCTGCTGTGTGACATCGCATATGGAGGAACGTTAACCGTACAGTATGCACCTCCGACGCTCTCGTTACTCTCCGGCGAGACCCGCACCGCCACCATTCAAGCCGCTGCCGTAAACACGGACGAAGAGATCACCGGAGTCTTGGGGGCAAGAAGCCTGTCCTTGCGGAATGACGGCCTCTGCACCCCGCAGCCAGTCCTGGGCGTTGCCGGCGTCAGCCCAGCGTCGGGTGAGACTGGGGTCGGGCTCAACGCGCCGGTTGTGGCTAAGTTCAGCCAGCCGCTGGATCCGGCCAGCGTGACCAGCGCCAATTTCTACGTCCAACGGACCTCTCCAAATTGCTGTCAGACGATTCCGGGCACGCTTGTCATGGGCAACAGCCCCAAGGGAGCAAATACAGTCGTCACCTTCATCCCGACAAACCCGCTGGCCCCAAAAGCGGGTTACGCCATTACGGTGACGACAGGAATCCGTAGCGCAGAAGGGAATCCGTTGGCAAACAGCTTCTACTCCTCCTTTACCACCGGCCTTGAAAGCGATAGCACAGCACCCGCTGTTGTGCAGATCAGTCCCCGCGAAGGGAAGACGGACGTATCCTTGAATACCGTCATGCAGGTGGAGTTCTCCGAGCCGATGAGACCCGCCTCGCTCACGGCAGAAAGCTTCCGTGTGGAGGTGGGCGCTGTGCCGATCGGCGGGCAGGTGAGTGTGGGCAATGGAGCGCAAGGACCGAATACGCTGGCCACCTTCAGGCCTGACGGACCGCTGGCTCCCAATACGGCGTTTACGATCCGGCTGATGACGGCGGTCACGGACACCGCAGGGAATCCGCTGGAGGCAGAGTTTACCAGTACCTTCGGGACGGCTACCGCGGGGGATCTTGGCCGTCCCAAAGTGGTAAGTGTTGATCCCGCCAGTGGCTCCTTGAATGTGTTGTTCACGGCAGCCGTTTCTGTGAGGTTCAGCGAGCCTGTCAGTCCTATTACGGTGAATGCGTCGACCTTCTTTGTCTCCGACAGCTTAACAGGTCTCCGCCTGGCTGGCGGTATCGCTTTCTCAGAGGGCGATACCGTGGCGACGATCACCTTCGACAATCCGCTGTTTACAGGGAGAGGCTACACGGTGCGTGTCACGCAGGAGGTTCGGGACGTAGCATCAAATCGGCTGCTGAATGCCTTCAGTTCTTATTTCAGCGTTCCCATGGCCTCGGGGACGGGGTCGCTCCCGACGAGCGCCACTGTTCTGATCAACCCGCCCATCCTTTTTGCCGATGGGAGGCTGCCGACCACCGTCACCGTCAGCAACATCAACAGGAATGGAACGTTGGTAGCAAACGGCGCGTTGGTGGCGGTGACGGCCGAGCCGGCGTTTTCCACCTACTCAGCGGGGGGTCTGATCAGCGGGTCCAGCGTTGGGCCGAGCCCTGACGGCCGCTTCCTGCTGTTCGAAACCGTCGGGGCAAGTATAAATCTCTTTTACACCCCCCAAGACCTCACAGGTCTTGCTCGAGGACAATCTCGCACGGCGGTCATTCAAATCGCTTCGGTGGACGCCGGCGGCAGGCCTGTTAATCTTGTCGGTCAAGGGAGTGTGACCCTCGTGGGGATCGATAGCGCGACGGTGGTTGCCAACCCGGCATCTCTGCCCGCCAATGGCACGAGTACGTCAACCATCACGGTGACGGTGAACGATCGAGAGGGCAATCTTGTTCCCGATGGAACTCCTGTGGGGCTGACGGTGGCCCCGATCTATAGCGTAACAACGGCGGGTGGAATGATCATTGACGGCACCACAAGCACCGCCGATCCCCGTGTCCAGCTCTTTACCACGGCAGACGGCCGATTTACGGCGACATATCGCCCCCCCACCTCTCGCGGCTCAGGAACAGCGGTGATCCAGGTGTTAACGGTCGATCTTCTTGAGCGACCGACCAGCCTTGCGACGACGGCCAATATCAGCTTGCAGTAAGCATGTGGGCTGTTTGTGCTCATGCCACTCCTCTTAGGTGACCGGCTCAAGCAAGACACAATAGCCTGGTTGTCTGGAATCCCACCGTCTGTTAAGATGAGGTTAATTTCAACCCCAGAAATGGATACTCACGATGCGCGCGAGCGCCTTTTGGAAAACAGTGACGATAGACCGGACCGATTGTCTTGAGCGGGTGATCGGTCTTCTCACGGATCACGACATCCGATATTGCGTGGTCGGTGGGCAGGCTGTCAACGCGTATGCGGAGCCTCTGGTTAGCCTCGATCTTGATCTGGCGATCGTGGCGGAGCAGCTCTCGAATGTTGAGGTGCCCTTATGCCGGGAGTTTCAGGTCGAGCGATTTGCGCATAGCCTCAATGTGTCTGATCCAGGTTCCGATCTGCGTATCCGGATTCAGACGGATGCCAGATATGCTGCGTTCGTAGACCGAACTGCCATCCGCGAGGTGTTAGGGTACCGCCTGCCGGTCGCCTGCTTAGAAGATGTGATCCAGGGAAAAGTGTGGGCGGTCACAGACGCTGCACGCCGCCCGAGCAAGCGCCAAAAGGATCTCGCCGATATCGCGCGACTTCTCGAAGCTTATCCATTCCTGCGTGATCAGGTATCTGCCGACGTGCTTAGCAAACTGGTGTAACGGAACAAGCCCGACGTACTCCCTCACCTCAGTCCTCTCCCTCATATCTGGAGGAGAGGGGATCGTGGATTCGGGGGGAAGCGGTGGCAGTAGGGGGATCTACGAAAGTATAGTCCCCAACGGGATCGCCCATAATTTCTCACCGAGTCTCACCGCCTGTTCGCCGTTATAGGCGAGAATCCCGGCCACGCATTGCGGTGTTGCCGCAATAAAGGCCCTGAGGCCGGAGAGGTCCTTGTCATCCCAACGGGTTGCCCCCTTGACCTCGATAGCGAGGCATCGTGTGCCTGCCTCGACAATGAAGTCAACCTCGTACCTTCCCTGAATGCTCCAGAAACAGAGACTTGCCTCGGGCCACTTTGTAGCCATGATCGCCGAAAGATTCTGCGCCACATATGTTTCGAGCATAGGCCCCCTGAGAATCTCTTGAAGATCTCGATCGGGACCTTTGATCCCTGCCAGATAACAGGCAAGGCCCGAGTCGCACATATAGACTTTCGAAGACCTGATGAGCCTTGACGCCGGGTTTCTGAGATAGGGAGGAATGCGGTGTACAACAAAAGATGCCTCCAATAAAGCCAGGTATCTCGATGTCGTTGCTACGTTCAGCTTTGCATCTCTCCCGAGTTGACTGATGCTCAAGAGCTGGGCGGACCGCAATGCGGTGAGGTGTAGCAGATGTCTGAACGAGACGATGTGTCCGATCTGGCTCAAGTCTCTGAGGTCCCTCTCAAGGTATGTCTGCTCGTACCCCTTAAACCAGAGGTCCTTGTTCCTTACCTCCCCAAGACATACGGAGGGCATGCCCCCCGTAAGAACATCCTCCGAACTTACCGGCGTTACTGTGACAGAGCTCGGAATCTCCTGTGTATGAAAGAAGTCATAGATAAAAGGGGCTATCGAAATCTCCCCCGTAATTTCCCTACGGGAAAAGGGGTGCAGGGTGAAATAAATCGCCCTCCCGGCGAGTGTTTCAGAGATCCCTTTGAGCATTGCGAAATTTGCAGAACCGGACAGTAAGAACTGCCCTGGCCTTCGGCGGCTATCTACGACCTTCTTGATCGCCGTCAATATCTCGGGACACTTCTGCGCTTCATCAATGGTCACCGGTTGGTCATTCGGTACAAACCTTTCAGGGTCTTCTCTTGCGGCCGCGAAGTATGCAAAATCATCGAAGTTGATATATCGCCGCCCCTTGAGACCGGACTCCATCTTCAAAAGGGTGCTCTTACCAGTTTGTCGTAAGCCGGTAACCACCACAACGGGCATATCCTGTAGGGCTTCCTTAATGGCTTGCGTAATCTCGCGGCGTCTATATATCATAGTGTTTCACAGTATAGTGGCATTATGACACGCCGTCAAGAGATGGTCTTGTACGGCCGGGTGTCCCATAAGACGCTCTTCCTGAGATACCGGGTCGCTCCATGATGCAGTTCCTTCTCCAACGCTGTTGCTATTGAAGCTTGCATAAGTAAGGCGCGGAGTTGATGTCTCATTTCCGTTCGTGGTGAGCCAGTCGAACCATGAACGGAACGGCCTTCGACAAGCTCAGGCTGAACGGATAGGTGTCTGGTTCGCTTTCCATTACTTATGCAAGGATCAATAAGGGGAGCGCGCGAAGAGGGGATGGTTCGGGACAAATCGTTTCTGGCAACGACCCAAGGCGGATCACTGTGTGTGGAGCCGGCGAGAGCTGAAGGACTGTTGGCCGGTGCGATTACCGGCCAAAGCGATCGGGGGAGAAGGCCTGGAGGGGAAAGGCCGGCTCTTTACCCAGGATCAGATCGGCAAGCAGTTCCCCCGTGAGCGGTCCCAGCAGGATCCCCGTCCGGTAGTGGCCGGTCGCCACGTACAGATTCAGGATATCCGCAAAGCGGCCGATGGCCGGCAGGCCATCGGGCAGCCGGGGTCGCAGTCCCGCCCAGACCCGATCGAAGGGCGCGGCCATGAGCGTGGGCGCCATTGCCCCGGCGGCCGCAACCAGCCCCGCGACACCTGCCAGGGTGGGGGTCGAGGCGTATCCTGCCTGCTCCACGGTGGTTCCGATTAAGACCTCGCCGTTCAGTCGTGGTACCAAATAGCCCAACGGACCCCAGACCAGGTGGGTAAGCGGCGGGCGATCGAATCGAGTGCGAACGATCTGGCCGCGCACCGGCTCCGTCGGCAGCCGGTGGCCGATGCGATCCAGCAGATGCCCGGACCACGCCCCGGCGCTGACCACGACGGTGTCCGCGAGGATCGTCTTCCCGCCGACGTTCACACCCCGTACCCGGTCGTCGCTGAGAACGAAATCGACCGCCTCGACCTGCTCGAGAATCTCGGCGCCGCCGGCTTGTGCTGCGGCCGCCAGCGACGAGACGACGGTGCAGGGCCGTACATGCGCCTCGTCGGGAAAGAAGAGCGCGCCGCCGATCTCGGGACTCAGGATCGGCTCCAGGGCGCGTACTTCACGTCCGGACAACTCCTCGACGCGGAGGCCGGCCGCCCGCTGCCACGCGGCTCGCCCTTTGGCGGCCTCATGTTCGGCCGGATCGACAAGGTACAGCAGTCCCCACCGACAATACTCGATGTCCTCCCCAGTCGCGTCTCGAAGCTCATCGGCCAGTGTCCGATAGCGATTTCGTGCGGCAAGGGAGAGGTCGAACAATGGTCCGGGTCCCTCCGCCTCGCCCTGGGGCACCAGCATACCCGCCGATGCTCGCGACGCCTCGCGGCCAAGCCTGCCACGCTCAACCAGGACGACACGTTTCACGTGAGCGCGGGTCAGGGCGTAGGCGCAGGCTACGCCGATAATCCCGCCTCCTATAATAACGACATCCGCGCCTTTAGCCATGGTTCTGCCCAATGCTCCTTACGATACAGGGAATGAGAGATATCATGATGCTACGCCGGACGAGAGACTCAATGACGATAGACGATATCCGGAAACAGGACCAATATCATGGCCACCACCAACAATACCGGCACGATCGCCAGGGCGTAGATCAGCCAATTCTCAGATTTCAGGTGCATGTAGTTCAATGCGACCAGGACGGCCTTGACGGACGCAATGACAAAGATCAGGCCGACGATGACTGAGCTGTCCAGCGGCAGTAAGGTTGCCATCACCCCGGCCAGCATCAAAACGATCAGCCAGATCCAGATTGTAATATAGTTCGGATGGACCCGTTCAGCCGTCATCTGAGGTGTCCTGTACACTCTTCCGCCCGCCGCCCGCATCTACGTCTCATATTAGTACGAAAGATAGAGGAGTGGGAAGAGAAAGATCCAGACGATGTCGACAAAGTGCCAGTAGAGTCCCGCAATCTCGATGCGATAGCCGGTGCTCAGCCCCTTGCCGGCTGCCAGCCATACGATCTCGTTGACAATAAGCCCGGCAACGACATGCAAGGCGTGCAGGCCGGTCAACAGGTAATAAAAGGACCAGAAGGCTCCGCTCCAGGGGACCAGACCCTCTCCAATATGGGAAACATACTCGTAGGCCTTGATCCCGAGGAATGCGAGTCCAAGCAGGATGGTGAGTAAGAGAAATTTTCGTACCCCGCGCTGATCCGCCGTTTGATAGGCCGCAAAGGCCATTGCCATCGTCATGCTGCTGGTCAGCAGGACAAAGGTGTTGATCGTAGCCAGGACGGCGCTCAGGTGTGCGGCCTCTCCAGTCCATCCCGGGCCGGCCGCCCTGGCCAGGATATAACTGCCGACGGCGCCTCCAAAGATCATCACCTCGGAGGCGATCAACCACCAGACCGCGATCTTGCCGCGACGAGCGGGCTGGTCGGAGGCCAGTGCCATGCGCATCGATGTCGCTCCTAGCCGGGCCTTGCCGTCGTCGCGCGATCCTGCGGCAGATAGTCCTCGCGAACGCCCGGCGGGCTATAGTCATAAGGACCGCGGTAGACGGTCGGAAGTGTCTCGCCCCAGTTGCCGTGAGGGGGAGGGGAGGGGAGGGTCCACTCGAGGGTCGCCGACTCCCATGGGTTCGCATCGGCCTGTTTTCCGGCCATAATGCTCCAGGCAAGGTTGATCAGAAAGAGAAACTGGGCGAGCGTCAGCCCGATGGCGCTGAACGTAATGTAGACGTTCAGCGGTTGAACCGATTGTAGAAGCTCGTACTGGAGTGGGTTTGCGATACGGCGCGGCATCCCGGCCAGTCCGACGGCATGCATCGGAAAGAAGGTGAGGTTGAAGAAAATAAGGGTAAGCAGAAAGTGCAGATAACTGAGAGGCGCGTTCATTATCCGACCGAACATCTTGGGGAACCAGAAGTAGATGCCGGTAAAACTGCCGAAGATGACGACGCTCAGCAGGACGTAGTGAAAGTGGGCCACGACAAAATAGGTCCCGTGGACCTGAATGTTGGCCGGCGCGGAACCGAGGACGATGCCGGTGAGTCCGCCGGTGATGAACATGACGACAAACGCCAGGGCCCAGAGCATCGGGATGGTAAACCGGATCGAGCCTTTCCACAGGGTGAGAATCATCGAGAAGACGATCAGTGCGATCGGGACGGAGATCAGGATGGTGGTGATGCTGAACGGCATCGCCAGTCGAGGGTCCATGCCGCTGATAAACATATGGTGGGCCCAGACGATGAGGCTGAGGAGGCCGACGGAGATCGTCGCGTAGATGATCCACCGGTAGCCGAAGACCGGTTTTCGCGAAAAGACCGTAAGGACTTCGAGCACCGCCCCAAGACCGGGCATCAGGAGGACGTAGACCTCCGGGTGGCCAAAGAACCAGAACAGGTGTTGCCACAGCAACGGATCGCCGCCCTGTTCGGGCACAAAAAAGCCGGTGTCCAACAGCCGATCCATCAGCAACATCAGAGCGGCGGCGATCAAAGGTCCGACGGAGAGCAGAAAGATGACAGAGGCGGTCATCTGCTGCCAGACAAGGAGCGGCAGGCGGAGGTAGGTCATCCCCGGCGCGCGCATGGTGATGGCGGTCGTCAGAAAATTGACGCCGCCCATCAGGAATGAGGCAAACTCAAGTGCGTGGGCGAGCAGCCAGAGGTTGATCCCCCAATTCACGCCGGTATATTCGGCCCTGGCGCTCAGCGGCGCATAGCCGGTCCACCCCGCTGCCGCCGCGCCTCCTGGAACGAAAAAGGACGACAGCAGGACGAGTGATGCGACAAAGAGGGTCCAGAAGGAGAGCATGTTGAGCCGGGGGAAGGCCATATCCCTGGCGCCGATCATGAGGGGAATCAGGAAGTTGCCCAGGGCGCCGAGCAGGATCGGCATCGCCACAAAGAAGACCATGATCGTTCCATGGTTCGTGGCCAGGGCGTTATAGGTCTCCGGCCCCACGAATCCGAATCCCGGGATCGACGTGTCGGGGAAGGCGAGTTGCCATCGCATCACATAGACCAGGTAGCCGCCGACCAGCGCCATAAAGAGGCCGAGGAACAGATACTGTTTAGCGATGGTTTTGTGATCGGTTGAGAAGACGCAGGTCTGCCAGAACCCGTGCGCCCCATGGACGGGAGGGGCTGTAGGGGAGGGAATGGGGCCGACTGCCGGAGGGGTCGTCATGGTTGAGTGATTGCCGTGGTCGAGCGTGACGTGGACGGCCACTGTTCCTGCACCCATTGGTTGTAGTCGTCGGCCGAATGGACGATCAGACGTCCGACCATCCCGGAATGGCCGAATCCGCACAGTTCCAGGCAGGGGATCTCGAAGACGCCGGGCTGGGTGGCCTGGAACCAGGCATGCAACTCGCGCCCCGGGATGACGTTCTGTTGCAGGCGGAGATTGGGCAGATAGAGACTGTGGATCACGTCCTTTGATTTGAGGACGATACCGACGACCCTGTTGACGGCAACGTGCAGTTCGTTGTCCATCTGCAGATCGTCTGGTGTCCCGAAACGGCCGTCCGGCCCAGGATAGAGAATCTCCCAGTTGAACTGCTTTCCGGTTACCTGCACCTGGAGGTCGCTCGGCGGCGTGTGAAGCTTAATCCGTGCCCAGGCATCGCCACCTCGAAAATCGATCCACAGGTCAAGTGCGAGGACAAGGGCGGTGGGGATCAACAGCCATGCGGCCTGCGACAGGCGATCGCCGGTGATGTAGGCGGCGCGCCGGCCGTCACGCCGACGGAAGAGGAGCGCGAAGGCGAGGAGCGCTCCGACGGTGACGATAAACCAGACCAGTGTGACAGAGTAAATCAGGTGGAGGATCGAGTCGATCTCCCCTCCATGAGTTGAAATATTCTTTGGCAGCCAGTCTAGAAACATCGCTCACCCGCCTTCATCCGATTCGCCAGGTTCTGATAGCGGTGCAGCGCAAGCAGGGCCAAACTGTTTCTAACATCCGCTTCAGCCGGTGTCAATGTGAATCGAGTCAGCGAATTGTGAAATCGACGCGGCTTTGCTTGAGCGTATCACGTTGCTCAGACGTGAGCGACCTGGGCTCGATGATGAACAGACGTTCCGGCTCGACCGTCTTGGATTGCAGGATGACATCCTTGACCTTCATCGCGCGTTGAGACGCGAGCAGCCGCAGATCGTCATCGGTAATCTGGATGTGGGTCAGCATCAACTTCACCATTTCTGGAACCGGCAGATCCTTGGCCAACCCCAGGACATTACGCGGCTTTGGAAAGGTTTCCGCCTTATACGCGAGCTTCAGGTATGACTCGTACTCGGCGGGTTCAATCGTCAGCTCATCGGCCGGAATTGAGGGCTCCCCCTTCTTGAGAAGCTGATTGAACTTCTGAACCTTCAGCTTCCGCATGAACGCACGCTGCCGTAATCCCTCCCGATCTTTCTCCGCATCCACATGACCTTCGATCTCAAGCCTCAGCGAGGGCCGTTCATACAGCGCCTTGATCAACTTCTCGATCTTTGCAGCATTCGCATCGGTTATGACAGCACTCCCCGGCTCATACTCGAGATATCCTAACTCCTCCCCGCCGCCGATCAGTGCACCGAGCAGGGCAAATGGCGCGGTCGCTGCCTTCGAGATCAGATTGACAAGGATCTCAAGCACCACCTTCCACACGCGGAATTCCGGGTCATCAAGGCTGCCGGTTACCGGGAGGTCGAGATGGATCTCACCTTTTCTGTCTTTGAGGAGGGCAATGGCCAATCTGACCGGCAGGTTGGTGGCGGTAGGACTCTCCACCTTCTCCCCGAGGGTGAACTGATCCAAGAACAGATTGTTTGTGGATTCGAGCTTCCGCTTGGCAATCTGATAATTCAGGTCAAAGGAAAGCTTACCCTTCTCGATGGTGTAGCCGACATATTTGCCGGAGTAGGGGGTCATTGGACTCAGGTCCATGTCGCGGAATCGAGCCTTCAGATCGACAAACAGGTCCTCGCGCAACGGGTTGATCTTCCCGACAATCTCAAGGGGCGCAAACTGGTTGACCTTGCCCCTGAGATCCACATCCGCAAAAGTGGCTTCGCCGGACGAAAGTCCGGATACCCTTCCGCCGATCTCCGCCAGATCCATGGAGTAGGCCGGTTTGAGCGACGTGTCTGAGAAACTGATACGTCCGCCTTGAAGGGTGATGGTCCGAATCTGGACATCGGTGCCGGGTTTGTCCGAGGTCTTGACAGGCGTGGGTTGTGGCGCGGTCGCGGTCGGTGCCGCCGGCTGCGTCTCAGGCGCCCCTGGTTCCATGATCTGGGCCAGATTGACCGAGCCGTCGGGGTATACAATCAGACGGGTGTAGAAATCGGTCAACGCGACCTTGCCGATATGAACGTAGATCGGATTATAGCCTGCCTTCAGATCATCAAGCGCGAGCGACTGCCAACTGAGAAAATCCTGCGCATACGTCTTATCCACTGATCCGAACCGCGTGATGGACAGCTTCCCTGTATAGGCGGCCTGCAGGCCGGACTCATCCCGTTGGTTGATCGACAGATTGCCTGTTGCCGATACGGTGCCCCGCGTCACACGGATCTTGATCCGATCGGTGACATAAGGTTGAAACGGACGGAGATCGACAGCCTTGAGGTTCAGGGCCAATTGCGCGGATAAGGGGGTAAGGCCGACGGGGCCCTCGACCGTGATAGTGCCCCCCTTATTCAGTTTTAAAGAGAGAACGGCCGTGCCCTGCCGCTCGCTGCCGGTCGTGAGGTTATCGGCCCTCATCGTGATGTCCTGGGCGACAACGCTGACCGGTTCGGCGGGCGAGCGTTCGTCGGCATCCTTCTTCGCGTTGAATGCGCCTACCGCCGCGTCCGAAAATGAGACTCTCCCCTTGTTCAGTTGAAACGTGTCGATATCGACGACGGCAGGGTTCGAGGCCTCTTGAGTCGTGGCATCAGTGGGCGTGCCGGAATCCTGGGGTAAGAGATTCTGAATATTCATCGTTCCCGGCGGATCGCGTCGAATGAACAGTTCTGGTGAGTCGAGGATGACGGACGCGGCGTGGAATCGCCGGGCGATGGGCTCCGTGGGCGCAAGTGCAACGTCCAGAAGGGGCAGCGTGAGCAGCGGCCGATTCTTCGCGTCGCTGACGGACAGTCCGTGGACGGCGACGCGGCCCTCGACCGTCAGGGCCGGTTGTGGCGTTTGAATGAACGAGAGTTGCGCCTTGACGGTCATCTTTCCTGAACCGATCGTGAAGTTGGTTTTCACCGGCAGATAGGCGAGATAGTAGGGAATGTCGAGATCGGTAATGTCAATATCGAGCGTAGTCTGACGGGAGGAGGCGAACGGTTTGGTGTTCCCTTCAAGGAGATACCGACTATCGTTGATGGTTGCCGATATCCTGGGTTCCACAGATGTCTCGATGTAGTGGGGGGTATTGGAGATAAACGGGAGGGCGATGTTGAGCTCTCTGACGGTGTGGTCGGTCCGTTTCGGCTGATCGATGAAATCGATGCTGCCGTCCACGATTTGAATATTGTTGACCGAGAAACGGCTGGGGGCGCCGCCGCCACCCCGATCTGCGCCGTCGCCTTTCAAAAGATCGGAGAAGTTGTAGGAGCCGTCCTGATGGTGAACGATCCGAATATGGGGCCGATCCAGACGTACCTCTTTCAGAATCAGTGCCCAGCGAAATGCAGAAAGGCTCTCAAGGTTGATAAAGAGCTGGTCGAACGACGCAAATGTGTCGGGTGTCTCACGGTCCTTGACCGTGAGACCTTTCACGGTCAGTGAAAGTGTGAACGGATTGATAGCGATCTGTTGAATGGCGACCTCGCGATGCAGCGCATCAGAGAGGGTTCGTATCAGAAAGGACCGCGCCAGCGGCGGGAGGACAAAAAACGCGATCAGCGTGACCGTCACAAAGAGTGCGGTGAACCAGATGAGGAGTGTCCGGAGACGCTTCAAGGAGAACATCCGAGTCAAGAACGTTGGCATAGTGGCCCTCATGATCCCGATACGAGACGGACTTCCCGTTGCGGAATGGGCTTGGCGATCCGACCCGCCTCGAATCGCTCCATAATAGTCTGATAGAGTTCCGCATGGGCGGTGTCGTAATCGTCGACCTTGACCCATGGGCGGACCGAGATGATGATGGCCGATTCGTCAAGCATGGCGATACCGATAAGCGGGGTCGGCTCTTTCAGGACATATGCGCTGCCTTCCAATACCTGGCGCACGATGGCCAGCGTCTGATTCACATTGGTGCCGTACGCGACACCCACCTTCAGATTCAGTTGACGCATGGTCCCAAAGTTGTGCAGAATCTCCCCGACAATCTTGCGGTTGGGAATGACAACCCTGGAAAGGTCCGGATGAACGAGCGTCGTCGAAAAGAGGTCGATCATCGTCACCTCACCCTGTTCCCCTACCAGCTCGATATATTCGCCGACGCGGTACGGTTTGGTGAAGACGATGGTGAGACCGGCCACCACGTTGCTCAGGACACCCTGCAGCGCCAGCCCGATGCCGACGCCGGCCACGCCGATGCCGGCGAGAAACGGTGTGATCTGGACCCCGAGGTTGTCGATCACCACAATCAGCGTGAGAAGGACCACCGTTGCCCGGATCAAGCGGACAATCAGGACTCTGACCGGGGGCTCGATCTGCTGGCGCGCAACCCACGCGTGGACAATATTCCCGCTCCATCGGGCTACGAGCAGACCGCCCGCCAGGATCACCACGGCTCCAAGGACCTTGAAGCCGTATCGGATCATCAGGTCGATCACCAGATCTGTCGGCGCCATCCCCGTGCTGAGCATCTGAGTTCTCCCCATCTATTGTGATTCAACGGTCGCTTATCCGCTCAGATCGCGGATGTACAATAGGCGCAGCGTGTTGCCTCCAGATGGATAGCGGACAAACAATGGGGGCACGTCTTTGTGGTCGGTGCCGCCGCCGGCGCTTCGGGCTGTTGCGTCATCCGGTTCACCTGCCTGATCAGCAGGAAGATCGCAAACGCCACAATGAGGAAATCGAGGATCGTATTCAGGAATACGCCGTAATTGATCGTGGCGACGCCCGCCGCCTTGGCCGCTGCGAGTGTCGGATGGGCATTGCCTGAGAGATCGATAAAGAGGCTGGAAAAATCGGCCTTGCCGACTATCAGGCCGACGGGGGGCATCAGGATGTCGCTCACAAAAGAACTCACGATCTTACCGAAGGCCGCGCCGATGATGATCCCGATCGCCATGTCGAGGACATTGCCGCGCATCGCGAACTCTTTGAACTCTTTGAGCATCTGCGTCCCTCCTCGTAAATGAGCGCTTGCGCCACGTTTCCACGGTTGCTATGATTTATGGCATCGGTACTATCCCTTCGGGCCGGTTCAGGCCAAAGAGATTCGGTGTTCCCGCATCATCTGTCGAAGGCGTTGGCCGTTGATGAGCTCAATGGTCGGCCCTTCGGTGAGTTTCGGAACCTCTTCCGAGAAGAACCCGTTGGTGATAAAGATACCCTTTAATGCCCGTTCGGCGAGCACTGTGCTGCTGAGCGCAATGACCTGGGTGGAGTGGATCGGTCGTTCAGGCGGGATCAGGACGCAACGAACGATGTAATTGCCGCCGGTAATCGGTTGCGAGCTGACGGCGGTGATATCGATCTCTTGCTGTGTATTGCGATGGCAGCCCGAGATCGACAGGCCCATCTGTTCCACAAGACGAAGACAGAGGCGTTCGAACTGTTCCGGTGCGAGACGTTCCAACTGCTGCTGCTCGGCGCCTCTGGGCTGGTAGTACGCCTTTTCGACGGCTATCGGCTGGGCAGACCGATTCAGCAAGAGAATCAGGCCCAAGCCGAGCAGGATGGCGACCGTCACCAGAATGAACATAGGTGTCGCCTTTCAGGCAACGACCGGGACGAGCCAGGCAACAGCCGGACTGCGTCTATCGATACATCTCTTCGAAGATACGATCTTTCCGGCCTTGTTTGATCAGGCGGTCATGGCGAAATGCCTGCTTCATCGCTGAGCCGAGACAGACCAGGGTCAGGATCAACATCCCGATGATAGGAATATTGTCCGGCTGGGTCGCGATGGCCAACACATTCTCCATACAGCACCTCCTTTGCATCGCGATTCTAGCACCACTCTGTACAATGGCAAGTCTTTTATAACGCGGTTCCAGCGGCTGAACTGATGCCGTCGTGGATGGATGCGCAGATGAGTACACAAGTCGGGCTGGTGAGCCGACCGATGCACCGGCTGATCTACGCCCTCGTGATGAACCTGTTGTTGAGCGGGTACGCCTGGGGGGCTCCGCTAACGGTGGCGCGGTCCGATGAGGCGGACCGGGCGTACCGGCTTGGGCTTCGTCGGCAGCAGGAGGGCCGGATGGCAGAGGCGATGGAGGCCTTCCGAGCCGCGCTTCAGATCGATCCCCGGCGTAGTGTGGCCTATACGAGACTGAAGGAGGCGTATGGTCCCGGGCGACCGGCCGATCAGATTATGGCGGAGCTTCAGACACGGGTCGAACGGGACGCGACCGACTTCGTCTCCTGGAATCTGCTCGGTGTGCTGCATGCCAGGCAGGGGCGTTGGGCTGAAGCCGTTACCGCACTTCAACGAGCGGTCCGGATCCAGCCCGCCGATATTGATGCATGGACCAATCTCGGGTGGATCGCCTCAACACTGAAGCAGAGCGAAAAGGCCGCCGGCGCGTTCCGCCGCGCCCTTGCGTTCGATCCTGCCTATGGGCGCGCCCATGCGGGCCTGGCCGGTCTGTATGCGGAGGCAGGGAACGGGTATGATCAGGCGATCGAAGAGTACCGCCACGCGATATCGGCCGAACCGACGAATCCGACCTATCTGTACGATCTGGGGTGGGTCTACTACCGGAAGGGGATGATGGATGAGGCCCTGGAAAGCCTGATCGAGGCATCCAACCTGAAACCGGACGACCCGGCCGGACGGACAAAGATCGGGTGGGTGCGGTTCCGGCGAGGGGAGCACTGTGCCGCCATTGAGGAGTTCGAGCGGGCGTTGCGCCTGCAACCGGATTATACCTTCGCTCGGTTTGGGCTTGCGCGAGCGTTTCAGGCGGAGGGTCGCGACGCCGCAGCCGCTGCAGAATATAAGCGGGCCTGGCGCGAAGCCGACAACGACATCTATCTACTATATCTGCTGAAGCTCTACCTGCGACAATACCTCTGGGTGATACTCCTGGCCGCCATGTCAATAATGGGCCTGGCGCTGATATGGCTGATACGCCGTAGAGGCCTTCCCCACAGTTCCGGTGCATCCTCTGGAAAGTCATAGTCTCGCGGGGTAGATCGTGCGGCTGCTGTACGAACATACTTCAGCCACATCTGCCGTCTCCGGGCGACATGAAAAGTTCTACCCCCATCCATTTTATTCTTGACAGGCACAATATATCGTAGTAAATAGAATCCACTGATACAATATGTAGTGTGCCACGGAAACGAATGTTGAGGGA
Source organism: Candidatus Methylomirabilota bacterium (assembly GCA_003104975.1). Classification (NCBI taxonomy): domain Bacteria; phylum Methylomirabilota (SeqCode); species Candidatus Methylomirabilota bacterium. Next base: position 101,975 of record PQAM01000006.1, on the reverse strand, counting down.
TCGATTCGGGATAGATGGCGAAGGAACGCGCCTGACGCAGGGCGCCGACGATCGCAGCCGGTCCGAGGAGCCGACATTATCCGATATGGAGGGAGCAACGATGCCTGGTAAGGCGAGCGAGGCAATTGTGCACGGGATGGCAAAGGGGGGCGAGGCGACGCCGGGATTCGGATCCCGACCGACGAAGGATGGGCAGTGGAGTGAATCGGCCCTTCGGGTACTCAGGGAGCGGTATCTGGTCAAGGACGCGACAGGCGTGGCCGAGACGCCAGAGGAGATGTGTTGGCGCGTGGCGGTTGCGATCGCGAAGGCTGAAGCGCAGTGGGGTCGAACAGAGGCGGAGGCCCGCCAGGTGGCCGAGTCGTTTTATGATCTGATGATCGAAGGGAAGTTCCTGCCGAACTCGCCGACAATGATGAACGCCGGCAAGGATAACGGACTGCAGTATTCGGCCTGCTTCGTGCTCCCCGTCGAGGACTCCATGGAGGGGATCTTCGAGGCGGTCAAACGGGCGGCCATCATTCATCAATCGGGCGGCGGGACGGGGTTCGCCTTCTCGCGCCTGAGGCCGAAGGATACCCTGGTCAAGTCGACGGGCGGCAAGGCCAGCGGCCCCATCAGCTTCCTCCGGGTGTTTAACGCAGCGACCGAGGCCGTCAAACAGGGGGGTACCAGGCGGGGCGCCAATATGGGAATTCTCAGGGTGGATCACCCCGACATCCTCGAATTTATCGACTGCAAGCTGGACGGTGGGATTACCAACTTTAATATTTCGGTGGCGACTACCGAAGCGTTTATGAATGCGCTGACACAGGATGAGGAGTACGCGCTGGTCGATCCTCATACCAAGCTTGTGACCGGTCATCTTCGAGCGAGAGAGGTCTTTCAGCGAATGGTTCAGGCGGCGTGGCGAACCGGCGATCCCGGGATGATCTTTATCGATCGAATCAATGCCAGCCCGGCCAATCCCATCCCCCAGGACGAGCTGATCGAGGCCACGAACCCCTGCGGTGAGCAGCCGCTTGGACCCAATGATGCCTGTAATCTGGGGTCGATCAATCTGGCCAGATTTTACCTTCCCTCGATTCCGGCGGACGCGGCAACGACGGAACGGATCGATTGGGTTGGGCTTGAGCAGGCGGTGCGAACGGCGGTCCGGTTCCTGGATGACGTGATCGACGTGAACCCCTATCCGCTTCAGGATATCAGCGAGGAGGTTCGCAAGAACCGGCGGATCGGTCTTGGCGTCATGGGGTGGGCCGACCTGTTGCTCGAGCTCGGCATCCCCTACGACAGTGATGAGGCGGTGACGTTGGGTGAGGAGGTGATGGGCTTCGTCCGACGCATCGGTCACGATGCCTCCGAGAAGCTGGCGGAGGCGCGGGGACCGTTCCCGCGCTGGTCGCGGAGTATCTACAAAGGCGGGAGGCCCGTCCGCAACTCCACGGTGACGACCATCGCCCCGACGGGGACCATCAGCATTATCGTCGGGTGTTCGTCCGGGATCGAGCCGATCTTTGCCGTCGCGTTCAGACACATCGTCGGCGACCGGCATCTGACCTTTGTCAACCCGATCTTCGAGGAGGTGGCGAGGCGGCGCGGTTTCTATAGCGAAGAACTGATGCGGCGTGTGGCCGAACGGGGGGCTGTTCGCGGACTTGAGGGCGTGCCGGAGGATGTGCAGCGGGTGTTCGGGACGGCCCACGAGGTCGAGCCCGCATGGCATGTGAAGATGCAGGCGGCGTTCCAGCACCAGACCGATAACGGTGTCTCCAAGACGATCAACCTGCCCAATTCGGCCACCCCGGAGGATATCGCCAGGGCCTACATGCTGGCGCATGAACTGGGCTGCCTTGGGATTACGGTCTTTCGTGACGGCTGTAAAGACACACAGGTGTTGCATCTCGGGACGGGTACCAAACCTGCTGCGGGCAGCATCGAAGAGCCTGCACTGCGCGAAGTTGAAGAGGCCGAACCGGACGCCTCACGCCTCACACCTACCGCCTTATCCTTCTCAGAGGACAGACTCAGGGTCAAGCCGAGACCGCGAACCATGAAGGGCGTAACGTACCGGGCAGAGACGCCGCTGGGGACGGCCTTTGTGACGGTGAACCAGAACGGCGAGGGTGAGCCGTTTGAGGTGTTCGCCAGCGTGGGGAAGGCCGGGAGCGACACCTCTGCTGTTTCCGAGGCGATCGGCCGTTTGATCTCGCTGGTCCTCCGGCTCCCGTCGCCGATGTCGCCCCGAGAGCGGGTGACGCAGATCGTCAACCAACTCACCGGCATCGGCGGCCGGCGCCCGATGGGCTTCGGCAAGGATCGGGTCCGGTCGCTGCCGGATGCCATTGGGCAGGTGCTGGCCGAGCATATTGGTCTCAGCGAACCTGGGGTCCAGGAGCTGCTCGCGGCCCGTGGGAAAGGTACCGATGCGGAAGTGACCGCCCTCAAGGTGGGCGATATGTGCCCCGACTGCGGTCTCGCCACCCTCGTCTACGAAGAGGGCTGCCAGAAGTGCTACTCCTGCGGCTTCAGCGAGTGCTAACAACAAAGCGTTCATCAGCCGATGAATAGCGTATAGGCTATAGGTTTCGGTTTTCTCAGGGCTGAGACAGCAGGGTTATTGTGGGAAAGGAGGGAGCGGATGACGAACATACAGCGCGGGGGCGTGATCCTGATAGGTGGGACGTCATACCCATGTGACGTGAAGTCGTGCGCGGCGCTTCGCGGCAGTGTCTATCCGTTGCCGTGCATGGACTATCATCGAGTGCGGGGAGGCGGAAGCGATGAGGGAGGCCCCATCAACTGTGTCCTTACCTCCGGCGATGACGAGAGGAGATGAGCCTATGTCGATTAAATCGGATAAGTGGATTACGCGGATGGCGACGGAACATCAGATGATTGCCCCCTTTGAGGAACGGCAGGTTCGAAGCGGCGTCATCTCGTACGGTTTATCGTCCTATGGATATGATATCCGGGTCGCCGACGAGTTCAAGATCTTTACCAACGTCAACACGACCATCGTCGATCCGAAATGCTTCGACGAGCGCTCGTTCGTCGACTTCAAAGGCGATGTCTGCATCGTGCCGCCTAACTCCTTTGCCCTCGCCCGGACCGTCGAATATTTCAGGATTCCTCGCAACGTGTTGACCGTTTGCCTCGGCAAAAGCTCCTACGCGCGTTGCGGTATCATCCTGAACGTTACACCGTTCGAACCGGAGTGGGAGGGGTTTGCGACCTTGGAGATCAGCAATAGTACCCCGTTACCGGCCAAAATTTATGCCAACGAGGGGATCGCTCAGGTGATCTTTTTTGAGAGCGATGAGCCCTGTCTCGTCTCCTACGGCGACAAGAAGGGCAAATACCAGGCACAGCATGACATTACACTGCCCCGTATTTGAAGGCCTATCGTTTCATGCGCCTATGCTGTCAGGACACCCATCGGAAGGCAAGGATCGGGGGGGTCGGCATAACCCGTTCTATGGCTGCAAAAAATATTTATTTTTTTTGTCGATTTATGTTGACATGAAAAGAACGGTTGTTGTAAAAATATCAACAACGCCAATGGTGAGGTGGGCTGTTGTTGATCCGGTTATTCTCGTCAGAAATACGGGTAAGTATTCTCACACTGTTTTTTACTAGGTTGGATAAGCGCTATTACGTCAGGGAATTGGCGCGACACCTTGGGCGAGACATCTCCGGGATCAAGCGAGAGTTGGACAACCTGGAAAGGGCCGGTTTGCTGGCTAGCGAAAAGGTTGGGAATCTTCGGTACTATCGGGCCAACAAGGCGTCGCCCCTGTACAGTGAGATGCGGGCAATTATTGCCAAGACGACTGGTATCTATGCCAGTCTCCGAGAAGGGCTCAGAAGGATTAAGGGAATCCAGCGGGCCATGGTGTACGGGGCTGAGCAGCTTGAGGGCGAGGAAGGGCTCGGCCCTATACGATTGATGGTGATCGGACAGGTCGATTTGAACGACCTGAACGATGCCGTAAGGGTGTTGGAGGGCCGCTTGAGCCGGGAGATCCACTATCTCGTGTTTGACGAAACGGAATATCATCGGCGGAAGGCGGAGAACGACCCGTTCCTCGTGGAGGTGCTCATGGGTCGGAGGTCGATCCTCATCGGGACGGACGATGGCCTATGAGGACCTTAGAGAACGGGGGTTGGTGGAGGAAATTCGACCCGATTTCCGTCAGGTGTCGACGCTGCTCGCGCGCGCAGCGAAGGATATGGCGACAGCACGGGCGAATCTCAGCATCGATAAGGAGTGGGCGTACATCATTGCGTATCAGGCCATACTGAGAGCAGCGAAGGCCGTAACGTTGGCGGAGGGGTGGCGGGTGAAAGGGCGCGAGCAGGCACGAACCTTCGTAACGCTGATCGGGGAACTGTTGGGTGACGAGGGACGCACGCTTGTCAACGGGTTCGATCGAATGCGGCGCAAGCGGCAGGACTTTATGGATGAGCCACAGACCCCGATTCCTCGGTACGAGGTGGAAGAGGCGTTGAAGGATGCGCAGGTATTGATTGATCGGCTTATGGATCTGGCGCGGGATAAAAATCCTCAGTTGGCGTTTCTCTAGCGATGCCGACCGGATTGCCGATGGCGTGGAAAGGGGGTGAGGACCCGAATGGCCGCGAAGAAAAAGGAGGCGAAGAAGCCGGCACCAAAGACAGCGAAGAAGGGCGGAAGAGGGTGCTAGCCTCAATCAGCGGTAGCAGAGGCCTTAACAGGGAAAGGAGGTGAGGACCTCAATGGCAGCGGCAAAGAAGAAGGCAGCTCCGAAGAAAGCGACGAAGAAGAAGTAGGCAATCGTAGGGTGTGGCGACCGGATCGGCCCCGAGCGGTCGTAGAGGTCGCAGAGAAGGTTGCCTGATAACGACGGCTCGGGATTGAGAAGCGCGAAACAGCCGGTCGGTCGCCCAGCCGGTGGAAAGTATGCCACCCGATGCTGGGGGGGGCGATCCCCCCCAGCCGACATCTTATAATAATATTATCATACGGCTCAGTATGATCCGGTGTAAGAGGGTGAGTAGAATTCGATATTGAGGTGAGACGGAACGGAATCTTACCAAGCGAGAATGAGCGCGTAGAGAAGTTTAAAGGAGTAAAAGAGCCAAAAAACCCTTATCAATGGTCGAAGGAGCGAGGCCGGACCACCAATCGATCGTTGATTGTACCCTCCATAATGAGTGACGGGCCATTCGCATCAAGCGAGTGTTGAACGCTCGCTCACATCATTGCGTCTTCCGGTTTCCCCCATCCCGCGTCTCTTTACTTCAACTCCACTTTGTGTTATAGGAAAGCAGGAATGCGAATTGCTGTACGCGTGTGGATCGTAAGGATAACGGCGATAACGGTCGTTGCGTTGTGGGCGCTCTCGGCTGCCGACAACGGATCGTCCGCCCTCGGTCAGGATAAGCCCAGCACCGCAGCCGATGTGAAGATCACGAAGTTTCACCTCGTTGAAACGAAGGACGGGAAAACATTATGGGAGGTGTGGGGTGATCGCGGGGAGGTATTTGATAAGGAGGGCGTTGCCAGGGTCGAAAAGGGGACGAACCCTGTCACCGTGATGCTCTACTCAGAGCGGGGTACGCTGACGGTTCGGTCGGACAGCGCGACGGTCAATATGCGGACCAAAGATATTCGTTTGGAGAAGAATGTGATTGCGACCTCTGAGCAGGGCAACAGTCTGCAGACGGAATCTCTGGACTGGTCGTCTAAGGATAACCGGGTATCTACTCGATCGCCTGTCATATTGGTGAAAGGTGGGATGACGAGTTCGGGCGTGGGTATGGAGGCGGAGACCGATCTGGAGCGGGTGACGTTTTTGAGTCGCGTTCGGTCGCAGGTGAGACCCGAGGGCGGGGGGCTGGAGCAGAAGGAGCGTTCCGGCGCCCGAAAGGGAGGAACGCGGTGAGCCATCGTAGTTGGTTTGTGGGGGTCGTGGTGCTCGCGTACGTTGGCGTATTCATCCGTTCGGGACTGGCCCAGGAGCAGCCGAAGGCGAAGAACCCGGTGACGATCACTTCGGATCGTCTGGAGGTGAACCGAAAGCTGCATACGGCGGTCTATTCCGGGAACGTGATGGCCGACGATAAGGATCGCGGTATGGTGGTCCTGGCCGACAGGATGGAGTTTCTGTTCGATGAGAAGATGGAGCGGATCCAGAAGGGGATCGCAACCGGCAATGTGAGGGCCACTATTAAAGAGAAGAGGGTGACCGCCGATCAATTAGAACTGTTTCCTGATGAAGATAAAGCCGTCCTGACCGGGAATCCTCGGGCATGGCAGGACAACGATCTGGTGACCGGGACGAGGATGACGATCTATTCCAAGGAGGATCGAGCGATCGTTGAGGGCGAGCCCTCGAAGCGCGTGACGGCGATCCTCTACCCCAAACCTGACGGATCAGGGCGATCCGAACCGGCAGCGTCCGACAAGATCGACAAAGCGCCAACGACGCAGGGAGGGTCCTGACGAGATGGAGCTGTGGTAAGCCCGTCGAATCCACGGACCCTTCGAACCGAGAGCCTGGTCAAGTCGTTTAAGGGCCGACAAGTTGTGGCCGGCGTCAGCATCAACCTTGAAGCCGGCGAGGTGGTCGGGTTGCTCGGGCCGAATGGCGCCGGGAAGACGACGACCTTCTACATGGTGCTCGGTCTGCTGAAACCGGATCAGGGTCAGGTCATATTGAACGGGGAAGTGGTGACCGACCTTCCGGTGTACAAACGAGCCCGCAAAGGTTTGGGGTTTCTCCCGCAAGAGCCCTCGATCTTTCGTAAGCTGACAGTGGAACAGAACATCATGGCGATCCTGGAAATCCTGGATCTGTCGGAACAAGAGCGGCGGCAACGGCTTGAGAGCCTGCTTCAAGAGTTGGACCTCACCCATCTCGCCAAGAGCAAGGCCTACACGTTGTCGGGCGGCGAACGTCGCCGGGCGGAGATTACCAGAGCCCTGGTCACCTCCCCGGATTTCATGCTGCTGGACGAGCCGTTTGCGGGGATCGATCCGATTGCGATTGCCGATATCCAGACCATCATTGCCAGGCTGAAGGCCAAGGGCGTCGGTGTATTGATCACCGACCACAACGTGCGGGAGACGCTACAGATCGTCGATCGAGCGTATCTGATCTATGAGGGTCGGGTGCTGGTCTCCGGGACGGCGCAAGAGCTCGCCTCCGACGAGCGGGCCAGAGAGATCTATCTGGGCGAACGGTTCAGTCTGTAGGGGTGCCGACGATGGCGTTTGAAGCGAAACTCAGTCTGCGACAGATGCAGAAGATGGTCATGACGCCGATGCTGCAACAGGCGATCAATCTCCTGCAGTTGTCCCGGATGGAACTGCTTCAGTCGGTACGGCAAGAGTTGGAGGCGAATCCGGTCCTGGAAGAGATGATGGAGGAGACGGAGGAACTGAGCGAGGTGCCCGCACTCAAGTCGGCGATCGAAGAGGGGACGACGGAGCGCAACGGAGAAGGGCCGACCGTAGAGATCGATTGGGACAGCTATCTTCAGGATGCCTCGGATTATCGGCCGTCGATCCAACGCGAGGCGGTCGATCGGTTCGACAGCGGAAGCCTGCTGACGAGGTCGAATTCGCTGGAGGACCATCTGCTCTTCCAGCTTCACCTTACCGTCAAGGATCAAGAGCTCCTGAGGCTGGGCGGGCTGATCATCGGGGAACTGGACGACAACGGATACCTGCGAAGCGGTCTCGAGGAGTTGGCGTCGTTGGCCAGCGCCTCGTTGGAATCGATGGCATCGGCTCTTCGGCTGATTCAGGGTTTCGATCCCACCGGGGTTGGGGCGCGGGACCTGCAGGAGTGCCTACTGATCCAACTGAGGGCCCGTCCGGAAGGGAGTGCATTGGCCGAGGTGATCGTCGGCGGCCATCTCCATGAGGTGGAGCGGCACCGATTTGGAAAGATTGCGGCTGCGCTCGGCGTATCGGTTGGAGAGGTGCAGGAGGCTGTTGCGCTCATTGCCTCGCTGCAGCCCAAACCGGGTAAGAATTACGGCAGTGAAGAGCCCCAATACATTACGCCGGACGTCTATATTCTTAAGATCGATGGGCGATTGCTGGTGTCGCTGAATGAGGATGGTCTGCCGCGTCTTCGGGTCAGCCGCTACTACCGGCAGATCCTCTCCAAGCAGGCGCTTGCGCCGCGTGAGGCCAAGGGGTACGTCGAAGAAAAGATGCGCTCCGCGCTCTGGTTTATCCGCAGCATCGAACAACGAAAACGGACGCTGATCAAGGTTACTGAAAGTCTGGTCAAATACCAGAGAGAGTTCTTTGAGTACGGGATTTCGCATCTGAAGCCGCTGACGCTCCGGGAGGTGGCCGATGACATTTCCATGCATGAATCGACCATCAGTCGGGTGACGTCGAATAAGTATGTCCAGACCCCGCAAGGTCTCTTCGGTTTGAAATACTTTTTTCATCGTGGGGTACCGTCGACCGTCGGCGAGGTGGTGTCGTCTCGTCGGGTGAGAGACTTGGTCCGCCGATATCTGACGGAGGAAGACTCGAGCAAGCCGCTGAGCGATCAGAAGATCGTGGAGATACTGGCGAGGATGCACGGGGTTGAGATCGCCCGTCGGACCGTGGCTAAGTATCGAGGTCAGCTCAAGATCCCGTCATCCAATCAACGCCGCTACGTCTAATACGGTACAGAGGCAATCCATTCTCTGATGAGGAGTCTACTGATGCAAATGACCCTTACGACCCGCAACATTGAGATGACCGACGCCCTCAGACGCTACGCGGAAGAGAAGATCGCGCGCCTGCAAAAGTTCGTCAATCAGATTACCTCGGTCCACGTCATCCTGTCGGTTGAGAAGCATCGACAGATCGCGGAGGTGACGCTGCATGTGCGGGAGCACACGATTCGCGGGGAAGAATCGAGCTCCGATCTCTACTCGGCCATTGATCTGGTGGCGGACAAGCTGGAGCGCCAGATCCTTCGCTATAAGGACAAAATCGTCGAGCACTCCGGCCGAGGTCGGGGACGGTCGCACGCCTCGGAAGCGGCCGTGCCGACCGAGGGCGAATCGTTGACTGACGACGACCCCCGTATCGTGAAAACGAAGCGCTTTGCCGTCAAACCGCTCGCTCCTGACGAAGCGGCAGTACAGATGAGTCTGTTGGGCCATAATTTTTTTGTATTCCGAAATGCTCGGACCCACGAGGTCAACGTGCTGTATCGGAGACGCGATGGGGACTACGGCTTGATTGAACCCATCGGTTGATCCCCCCAATACCTGTGATCGTCAGGCGTCGGACGTACGGCGTGAGGGAAGCGGTTCCTTCCACCCCTGGGGTTGTACGCCTCTCGAGTCGTACGGTGTTGCGGGGCGAGGCGTAAGGGGAAGGCGAAGCGCGGTGCAGGCGGCTGAGGTTGTCATCGTTACCGGGGTATCCGGGGCCGGGAAGAGCCAGGCGATCAAGTGCCTTGAAGATATCGGTTTTTTCTGCATCGATAATCTGCCGACGACATTAATTCCCACCTTTGTTCGGCTCTATACGCAAACAGAGCACACGACCGCCCGGGTGGCCCTGGTCATCGACGTTCGGGAGCGCGAGTTTCTTACGCCGTTGTCCGATATCCTGAAGACGCTGCGGACGGAAGGCCATACCGCAAAGATCCTCTTCCTGGATGCGAGCAACGAGGTCCTCGCCCGACGATTCAGTGAAAGTCGACGGCCTCACCCGCTTGCGGCGGGAAGGTCGGCGCTGGTCGGGATCGAGATCGAGCGCCGGATGCTGGCGCGGCTGCGCGAGGAAGCGGATCTGATTATCGATACCAGCGCGCTCACCATTCATGACCTGAAGCGATTTCTGGTGCAGGCGTTCGTGGTCAAGCGGTCTGCCGCGAAGATTGGTATCTCCCTTGTCTCTTTCGGCTATAAGTACGGGTTGCCGTTCGACGCCGATCTGGTCTTTGATACCCGATTCCTGCCAAGTCCTCACTTCATCGATGATCTGCGGCCGCTGACCGGTCGCGATCCTCAGATCGGCGAATTTCTCATACGGGCCTCTGTGACCAAGCCATACCTTGAACGCCTGACCACGCTGCTCGACTTTGTCACGCCGCTGTGCGAAGAGGAGGGTCGGGCCTATCTGACCATCGCGCTCGGCTGTACCGGCGGCCATCATCGTTCCGTTTTTTTTGCGGAACAGCTTGCCGGCCATTTTCGGGAGGGCGGCTATCCGGTCAACGTCCGGCACCGTGACATCGACAGATCGTAATCGAACGGACCTTTCAAACCAGGGTCCGGACGGTCGCGCAGACGGAGAATTGGCCCCCTCTGGACACCACGCGCGGGGCCGGAGCGCGAGGCGCTACACCCGATCTCTTCGAGCTATAGGCCGACTTCTCAGGATGGATGCGTGCGCCGGACCTCTGAACATGGGGATCGACGAGGCGATGGCGGCGCTGTGTTCTGACGGTACGACGCTGCGCCTTTACACCTGGGACGCGCCGACCCTGTCCATCGGCTATGCCCAACGAAGCGGCGATATCGATCTCTGGGCGTGTCGCGCCGCCGGGGTATCCGTGGTACGCCGTCCTACAGGGGGTCGCGCAGTACTGCACCGATACGATCTGACGTATAGTCTGATTGTACCCCTGCGTCCGCCTTGGGCTGAGATCTCGGTAGCCGAAAGTTATCGCGTGATCAACCGGTGCCTCCGTCGCGGCCTTGAGAGGGTAGGCGTCGATGTCAGGTCGGCCGGTCGTCACCGACAGACGGGGGGACCGTTGACCCCGTTTTGTTTCTCGGCGACGTCACCGGATGGGCTGCTGGCAGATAACAAAAAGATTATCGGTTCGGCCCAACGCCGATTTCCCGCAGCGCTTCTTCAACAGGGGAGCGTCCTCCTGGATTTTCACCCCGACGATCTTCTTCAGTGCCTGCGCCCGGACCACCGGTCCACAGCAGCAGGTGCGCTCAAGACGATCGGTTCGCTGCGTGAGGTACTGGGGCGGCTGCCCGGCCGTCCGGAGGTGGAGACGGCAATCCGGCTTGGGTTCGCGGAGGAGATGGGGGTCGAATTTGTAGAAGGCGAGCTCGAACGCCATGAGGTCGAGTTGGCCGCGGAACTGGCGGCTGCCCGCTACGGCTCGGCGGACTGGACGTTTCGCCGCTGATGGCGCATGGGTTCGACCTTGACAGTATCCTTCAGCCTTTGGTACGGTACCGTTGTCGAAATCGGACGCGGGGGCCGGCGCATGTGACCGACCGGAGGAACGACTGACGAATATGAACAGGTGGCGACCATGGCGAAGATGATGGCGCCGCTTATATCCGCATCGCGGGAAAAGAAAAGTGATCGACCACGGCAGGACCGATCAAGAAAAGTCGATGCAACTGAGCAGAGATCTGAAGAGATCACGAGTCTACATGAATCTGCCCAATAAGCTCACGATCGGCAGAATCTTCCTTGTTCCCTTTGTCATTGTGTTCCTGGTTGTGGGGGAGAAGGTCCCCAACTATACGGCGGGGGCCATTTTTCTGGCGGCGGTACTGACCGATTGGCTGGACGGTCGAATTGCTCGTACCACCCGACAGATCACAACGCTGGGGAAATTGCTCGACCCGATCGCGGATAAGCTGCTCATTTCGACGGCACTCATCGCGTTGGTAGAAATCGGTCGCGCGCCGGCCTGGATGGTCGTGCTGATTGTCGGTCGTGAGTTGGCGATCAGCGGGCTCAGGATGGTCGCCGCCTCGCAAGGCATCATTATTCATGCGAGCGAATTCGGAAAGTATAAGATGCTGGCCGAAGTGGCGGCGGTGACCTTTCTGATTCTCGATTGGCCCTCGCAGTGGAATTTCCTGGGGACCCCGTCACTGGGCTTTGTATGCCTGTGGGCGGCGATTGTATTAAGTGTCGCATCGGGCATAGACTATTTCCTGAAGTTCTGGAAGGTAATCGATCTGAGTCGATAGCCCCTTAGCCTGGTGATTGTGCTGTCCGGAGGGTGATGAGCGGAAGCGTGTGGCTGATCCCGTTGGGATACCTTGCGGGTTCCATCCCATTCGGTTTGTTGATCGCCAGGGCGATGACAGGAGTCGATGTCCGGAAGGCCGGAAGCGGTAACATCGGCGCGACCAATGTCCTCCGGGTCGTAGGCTCGAGGGCCGGTGCGTTGACACTCGCGCTGGATGCGATCAAGGGATGGGCGCCGGTGGCGTTGAGTCAATCGTTGGGGTCGCCGGAGTTGCTCGTTGCAGCGGTCGGGCTGGCGGCGTTTCTGGGCCATCTCTACCCGCTCTTTCTGGGTTTCCGGGGCGGGAAAGGGGTCGCGACCGCCCTGGGGGTGCTGGCGGCGCTGTTTGCGAAGATCGCGTTACTGATTGTAGGGGTCTGGTTGGCGGTGGCCGCGCTCTTTCGCTATTCGTCGCTTGCGGCGCTTGTCGCCACCGGGACGGCGCCTTTTCTTGTCTGGATGTTTGACGGCCGCCCGCCCTATGTGGTGCTGACGATCATGATCTGCGGATTCATCCTGATCCGACACCGGGACAACTTCTCGCGCTTACTGGCGGGGCAAGAGGGAAAGATCGGAAAAAAGCCGGAGAGAGCGGATCTGCCGCGGCACGATCGGCTTGCCTCCTAGTCCTTAATTACATTAACACCCGTACGTCATTCCCGCAGTCCCCAAGCGGGAATCCATTGATTGTACTGGATACCCGCTTTCGCGGATATGACGGCTTAGGTGCGCTAACTTTCGCACGTAAGTACTAGGAGCCAGATATGCCTCTTATCGTTCAGAAATACGGCGGGAGTTCTGTTGCGGATGTCGAGCGGATCAAGAATGTGGCCCGCCGTGTGGTGGAGACGAAGGTTCAGGGGAACGATCTTGTTGTGGTGGTGTCGGCCATGGCCGGCGAGACGGACCGCCTGTTGGGCCTGGCCGCCAACATCTCCGATCGGCCGAATGAACGGGAGCTCGATGTTATCGTGGCGACCGGCGAACAGATCTCGATCGGGTTACTATCGCTGGCTATACAGCAGCAGGGTTACAAGGCGCGCTCTTTTACCGGGGCCCAGGTCAGGATTCAGACCGATACCGCTCATACGAAGGCGAAGATCATCAGCGTTGAGGTCGACCGGGCCCAACAGGCGCTCCGCGAGGGGGCCGTCGTTATCGTCGCCGGATTCCAAGGGGTCACGGCGGAGGAGGACGTCACGACGCTGGGTCGCGGCGGGTCTGACCTGACGGCGGTTGCCATGGCGGCGGCCCTGAAGGCCGACCTCTGCGAGATTTATACCGACGTGGAAGGGGTCTACACGGCCGATCCGAATATTGTCCCGGAGGCCAGGAAGCTCGCAAAGATCTCTTATGACGAAATGCTCGAACTGGCCAGTCTGGGGGCCAAGGTGCTTCAGGCCCGGTCGGTGGAGTATGCCAAGAATTATGCCGTACCGGTTCACGTCCGTTCCAGTTTCAATACGAATCAGGGGACGTTGGTCGTCCAGGAGGATGCGGAGATGGAGAGGGTAGTCGTCTCGGGGATCGCCTGCGACAGGAACGAGGCGAAGATCACCGTACTGCGCGTAGCGGATCGGCCCGGGATTGCCGCTAAACTGTTCGGCCAGGTGGCGGAGGCCAACATTGTGGTCGATATGATCGTCCAGAACATCAGCCAGGACGGGACGACCGATATCTCGTTCACGGTCCCCAAGTCGGACTTCTCGAAGGCGATGTCGCTCGTAAACGGGGTGGCCAAGGAGATCGGGGCCCAGCAGGTGATCGGTGACGACCGAATCGCCAAGGTCTCGATTGTCGGGGTCGGGATGCGGACGCACTCCGGCGTGGCCGCACGGATGTTTGAGACCCTCTCACGCGAGAACATCAATATCATGATGATCAGTACCTCCGAGATCAAGGTCTCATGTGTGATCGACGCCAAGTATGGAGAGCTGGCCGTCCGGATTCTCCATGAGGCCTTCGGCCTCGCCGAGCGCAACCTGGTCGAGGAGCGCGTGTGAACGGGATGTACGCCAGGCGCGAGGCGGTCGCCGCCGGTCTTCTCGGCATCGCGATTGCCGCGGTGATATGGGGTCCGGTCATCCTGCGTCCGTTTTATGCCTCGCATACCGTCGATCTGAGTGCACTCCGCCTCCCCGAGGATCGGCCTGCGGCGCAACCGCGCCCGTCGGGGCCCCATCACAGCGGCGCGAAGGCCGCACCGACCAGTCGGGTAGACGTCAACCATGCAGGCTCCGCCGCGCTGCAGACCCTGCCGGGGATTGGTCCGACGTTGGCCGGTCGGATTATCACCCATCGGAAGGCCTACGGCCCGTTCGCGAATGCCCGCGAACTGCTGGAGGTCGACGGGATCGGTCCGAAGCGCCTTGACAAGATCACACCCTGGATCGAGGTCCGTTGAGCGATGAGTTATCGCGTTCACCTGGAGATGTTTGAGGGTCCGCTGGATCTCTTGCTCTATCTGATTCAGGTTAACGAGATCGATATCTACGACATTCCTATCGCGAAGATTACGCAGGAGTATCTGGGATGCCTGGCGGAGATGAAGGAGCTGGACCTGGAGGTGGCAGGCGAGTTTCTGGTGCTGGCGGCGACGTTGATTCATATCAAGTCGAAAATGCTGATCCCGGCCGAGGAGTCGGAAGAAGAGGGAGCGCCGGCGCAAGACCCGCGACAGGAGTTGGTGGAACGTCTCCTCGAATATAAGCGATTCAAGGATGCGGCCATGACGTTTGAGGCGTTGGAGGCGAGTCAGTCGCGTCTCTATACGAGACCGGCCGATCCGGCCGTTCCGGCGGCCGACGGCCCACTGGACATCAGTCTCTCTGCGTTGCTGCGCGCATTCATGACGGTGATACAGCGGGCGCCGGAGGCAAAGACGGGGGAAATTACCCCGGAGATGATCAACGTGGGCGAGCGGATGATGGCGCTACTGGATCGGCTGGCACGTGAGAGTCCGGTGTCGTTCATGGCCCTCTTCGAGGGAGTGACGACGCGTCTGCAAATGATTGCTACCTTCCTCGGACTGCTTGAGATGCTGCGTCGTGGCCTGGTCCGAGCCCGGCAGGCCGATCCTGCAGGTGAGATTACGATCTATCGAATCGTGGAAACGGCGGTGGGAAACGATGGATACGCAGCCTGATCTGAGCCGACTCGGTATCCTCGAGGCGTTGTTGTTTGTCGCCGAGGAGCCGCTTTCGCTGGAGCGGATCGTGGAACTGCTTGATGGCTGCTCCAGGGCGGAGGCACACGGTCTGCTTGCCGAGTTGCAGGACAGATGTCGGCAATCCGAGCGAGGGATGATCGTCAGCGAGGTGGCCGGCGGCTATCGCCTGACCACCAAATCCGAGGCGGCGCCGTGGATCCAGCGGCTCCGAGGGTCCAAACCAACCAGACTCTCCAGGGCCGCGCTGGAGACACTTGCGCTCATTGCCTATAAGCAACCGATTACCAAGGCGGAGATTGAGGCGATCCGCGGCGTTGCAGTCGACGGCGTCTTGAAGACGTTGGTGGAGCGTGACCTGGTCCGTATACTCGGACGGAAGCCAGAGGTGGGCCGACCGATCCTGTATGGGACAAGCCGGGCCTTTCTGGAGTACTTCGGATTCAGGGACCTGTCCGAGTTGCCGACGCTAAAGGAGATCGAGGTGTTGGCCCCGACGACAGCAGGGAAGGAGGTTGCCGACGAGCCGATTGCTGATATCGAAAAGACCGGGTAGGCCATCCAGGCCGACGACCCCGACGGGACAGACAGACGGTGGTGAGGAACGGCTGCAACGCTATCTGGCGCGAGGCGGGCTTGGGTCTCGCCGAAGCTGTGAAACGCTGATCCTGGAGGGGAGGGTGCGCGTCAATGGTCGGATTGCCGCCCAACTTGGGACCAAGGTGACCTCGGGCGTCGATAAGGTGACGTGCGACGGCAAACCGGTGACGCCGGCGCCCGGTCATCTTTATCTGATGCTGCACAAACCGGCCGGCGTGCTGACGTCGTTATCCGACCCGCGCGAGCGGCCGGTCATCGGCGACCTGCTGCCGGCACGGGGCCTGCCGCGGCTGTTTCCTGTCGGGCGCCTTGACTATCACACCGAAGGACTTGTGCTGCTGACGAATGACGGGGCGCTGGCGCACGGGCTGATGCACCCCAGCTTCGAGATCGAAAAGGAGTATCTCGCCAAGGTGCGCGGGTGCCCAACGCTCGACGATCTGGTCAGGTTGAAGGCGGGGGTGATATCGGACGGCGAGCGGCTGTGGGCGACTGAGGCCGAGATGGTACGATCTGGGGCCGGGTCCGCATGGCTGAAACTGGTCGTCCACCAGGGACGGTATCATGAGATCCGGCGGCTGTGCGACGGCATCGGACACCCGGTGGTGCGACTTCGGCGGGTCCGCATTGGCCCGTTAGTGTTGGGAAAATTGGCGAAGGGATGCTGGCGGCGCCTTACCCCTGTGGAGCTTGCCGGTATCCGTCGCGCGGTCAGACGGGGCACTGTCCCATCCACCAGTCCTCCGCAAAAAGGTACGAACGTGCGTGGCGCCTTACCCTCCGCCGCCCCACGGGTACGCTCCGGAACCGGACAGAACGCAATACGTAAGCCACGCCCCGTTCAGGGTGGAAGGGCGCCGGCTAGTGGAGGCCTCCGAAACGCTACGAGCAGGCCTCAGCGTGGAGGGAGTGCGCGCCGTCAAGAACGGAGAACCCGATGAAGATCACAACGTTGCGGCGTAAGATCGATCAGATCGACTCGAAGATCCTGTCGCTGCTGGGCGACCGGGCCGAGCTGGTGGTCCAGGTCGGCCGGGAAAAGGCCAAGGCCAATCTGAACGTCCACGTTCCCCAGCGCGAGGAAGAGATCGTGACCCGTCTGATGCGACAAAACAGGGGTCGCTTTCCCGCTCATGCCATCAGATCGGTCTTTCGCGAGATCATCTCGGCCTGCCGCGCCGTACAGGGCCCGCTGAGGCTGGCCTATCTGGGTCCGGAGGGGACCTTTACCCATCTGGCCTGCACGCGGCGGTTCGGCGGCTCGGCCCGCTCTGTGCCGGTTCACACGATCGGCGAGGTGTTTGCCGAGGTGGAGAAGGGGAACGTCGAGTATGGGATCGTCCCGATCGAGAACTCCAGCGAAGGTGTCGTCAGCCACACCCTGGATATGTTTGTAGACTCCGATCTTAAGATCTGCGGAGAGATCCTCCTGGGGGTCTCTCATAGCCTCTTATCAAAATCGGGCGATCTCAGAAAGGTCACAAAGGTCTACTCGCACCCCCACGCATTCGCCCAGTCCCGAAAGTGGTTAGAGGCGAATCTGCCGCGCGTCCCGCTCTTTGAGGCGGCGAGCACCGCGGCGGCTGCCAAACTTGTGGCAAAGGACAGGACGGCGGCGGCTATCGCGAGTGAACTGGCGGCTACACTGTACAACCTTCAGGTGATTTCTAGGAAGATCGAGGATACCCCTTATAATATCACACGATTTTTAATCATTGGACGAACGGTACCTCCACCGACCGACCATGATAAGACCTCTCTGATGTTCTCGATCAAGGACAGGGTCGGCGCCCTCTATCGTATCCTGGAGCCGTTCGCGAAGTATCAGATCAACCTGACGAAGGTTGAGTCTCGTCCATCGAAGACCAAGGCATGGGAGTATATCTTCTATTTGGATATCGAGGGACACGTTGCGGATGAGCCTGTGCGGGAGGCGCTTGGCCTCCTGCAGGAGGAGTGCCTCTTCCTGAAGGTCCTAGGGTCCTATCCCAGAGAAAGCTCTATCGAAACCTGAGAAGATAATGGCTAAGTCACTGGAAGAGCTGGCGTCTCCCTATCTACACGGGCTCATGCCGTACGTCCCTGGAAAGCCGATTCCGGAGGTGGAGCGGGAGCTTGGGATCGCAGGGGCGATCAAGCTTGCGTCGAATGAGAACCCGCTCGGTCCCTCGCCGCTGGCACTGCGCGCCTTGCGCGAGGCGCTGTCGGAATGCCACCGCTATCCCGATGGCGGCGGTTATTACCTGAAGCGGGCGTTGGCAAAGCGTCTCACGCTGAGCCCGGACCATGTGATCCTGGGCAACGGCTGCAATGAACTGCTTGATCTGACGGCGCGATGCTTTCTGTTGCCCGGCGATGAGGTGGTCATTGCCGATCCGGCGTTCGTGATCTACGGGATGCTGTCGCATCTGCATGGGTGCAGGACGGTTCGCATCCCCTTGAAGGCATGGACCCACGACCTGGAGGCAATGGCAAGGGCGGTTACATCCAGGACCAAGATGGTCTTTATCGGCAACCCGAACAATCCGACCGGGACGGCGGTGAGGCCGACGGAGCTGACCGCATTCATGGATGCGATTCCGGAGGAGGTCGTAGTCGTCATCGACGAGGCGTATATCGAGTATATCTCACCAGAGATGGTGCCTGATTCCCTCAGCTTTGTCCGGCAGGGACGTTCGGTAGTTGTGCTGCGGACCTTTTCAAAAATCTATGGTCTGGCAGGGCTCCGGGTTGGATATGGAATGGCACCGCCGCCGATGATCGAGCTCCTTGAACGGATCCGCGCGCCGTTTAACGTGAATGCCCTGGCGCAGTGCGCTGCACTGGCCGCCCTCGATGACAAGGCCCATCTGAGCAGCAGTCGAGCGTTGAATGAGCAGGGTAAGGCGTACATATCGAACGAGCTTCAACGCCTGGGGCTGGGGTGTCCGCCGTCAGCAGCCAATTTTCTGCTGATCGATCTCAGGCAGGACGGTCAGGCAGTGGCGGATGCGCTGCTCCGCATGGGTGTCATCGTGCGCCCCTTGGGGGGCGCCATCTTAAAGACCCACATCCGTGTGACCATCGGGACACCACCGGAGAACGAGCGGTTCGTGGAGGCGCTGAGAACTGTACTTGGCAAGGAGCAGCAGTCAGCATGATCATCATTCTGAAACCGGAGGCGACGGAGGCGGAGATTGCCTTGGTCGTCAAGAAGATCGAAAGCTTCGGGCTGGCGGCCCATATCTCGAAGGGGACTGAGCGGACCATTGTCGGGGCGATCGGCGACGAGCGGGTCCTCCAGGAGGGGCCGCTCGAGGCCTTTCCCTTTGTGGAGGAGGTTCTGCCGATCCTGAAACCCTACAAGCTGGCGAGCCGCGAATTCAAGCCGGGGGGTTCCGTCGTGAATGTCGACGGGGTGCTGGTGGGCGGCCGGCAGGTGGTCGTCATGGCCGGTCCGTGTGCGGTCGAGAGTCGCGATGGTCTCCTTGAGATCGCGCAGTACGTCAAGGCCGGCGGAGGGCATATCCTCAGGGGCGGTGCCTACAAGCCGCGGACATCGCCGTACACCTTTCAGGGACTGGGTGAGGAAGGATTGGGTTTTCTCGCAGAGGCAAAGGCGGCAACCGGCCTGCCGATTGCTACCGAACTGATGGATACCCGGGACGCCGATGCGGTCTATCAATATGCCGACCTGATTCAGATCGGCGCGAGGAACATGCAGAACTTCAAGCTCCTGACGGAGGTCGGGTCGCGTCGAAAGCCGGTGCTTTTGAAGCGGGGCTCCAGCAACACCGTGAAGGAGCTGTTGCTGGCTGCCGAGTACATCCTGTCGGAGGGGAACTACAACGTTATTCTGTGCGAGCGGGGGATCAGGACCTTTGAGGATGCGACTCGCAACACCCTAGATCTGTCGGCTGTCCCACTCATCAAGCGGCTTTCGCACCTGCCGGTAGTGGTCGATCCGAGCCACGGGACGGGCAAGTGGCATCTGGTCTCCCCGATGGCCCTAGCGGCCGTCGCAGCCGGCGCCGACGGCGTCATGGTGGAGATTCACCCTCACCCTGAGGAGGCGCTGTCCGATGGCCCCCAAGCGCTTCTGCCCAGTACATTCGAGACACTGATGAATGAACTCCATAAAGTGGCTCAGGCCGTAGGACGGTCGCTGTGATGACGGACTCAAGACCGGAACCGGTCGAGGCTGCAGTTTCACCGTCACAACCGCTCGTGGGGCGGCTCGCCATTGTGGGCCTGGGCCTGATCGGTTCCAGTGTGGGATTGGCCTGTCGCGCTCGGAAACTCGCGAAAGAGATCCGAGGGGCGGATATTGTACCTGACCATCGCGCGCACGCCGTCGCGTTGGGGGTCGTTGATGCCGCCTTTGCGGATGCCGCCGATGCGGTCGAGGGGGCCGATATGGTCCTGCTTGCCGTACCGGTCGGCGCGATTACGCTCGTGCTGGAGCAGATCGTTCCGCATCTCGCGCCCGGCGCGGTGGTAACGGATGTGGGGAGCGTCAAGGGGGTCGTGGCTGAGGCCATGGAACGGCTGGTACCGGAGGGTCACGGGGTTCCGGGGCATCCCATCGCCGGTCGCGAGACATCGGGGCCGGGCGCGGCGTGTGCCGATCTGTTCGCCGGTGCGAAATGCATACTGACCCCGATCCATTCGACCGATCATGCGGCCCTTGCACGGGTACGCGCCCTCTGGAGGGCCATGGGTTCGGAGGCGCTGCAGATGCGTCCGGAGTGCCATGACGAGATCTTTGCGGCCATCAGTCATCTGCCCCACATCGTGGCGTATGCGTTGATAGGTGCTATACTCGATCTGGAGGGGGGCGAGAACCTGCAAGCACTGGCGGGAGGCGGATTGAGGGATGTTAGTCGAGTGGCGATGAGTCACCCGGTGATGTGGCGGGATATCTGTCTCGCCAACCGTGAGCCGATCCTGAAGATGATCGCTCACTTCCAGAGCGCCTTGGGCGATCTGGCGGCGATGATCAGCGCCGCAGATGGGGAAGGGCTGTATCAGCGGTTTGCGAGCGCGCGCGCCTGTCGGGAGCGCCTCGGAAACGGCAATGGAGGGAACGATCGCGAGCGTCGAGATCTATAAACCGAGCGAACGGGCGCTGTTGGTCGGGATTCATTGTCGGCGCAGCCCGCGCTGGGAGGCCGAGGATTCGCTGGAGGAACTCGCGCGTCTTGCGGAATCGGCTGGGGCTATGGTGATCGGGACCATCTTACAGGAACGCGATGCGCCGGACCCACGGTATCTGATCGGGAAGGGAAAGGCGCAGGAGATCAAGGCGGAGTGGGGCGGCAAGGTTGATCTGCTGGTGGTCGATGAGGAGTTGTCGGGCTCTCAGCAGCGAAGTCTTGAGGAACTGACCGGATGGAAAACGGTAGATCGGTCGTTACTGATCCTTGACATCTTCGCCCAGCGAGCCAGAAGCCGGGAAGGCAAACTGCAAGTGGAGCTGGCGCAGCTCGACTATCGTCTGCCTCGTCTGGTCGGGCGTAGGACTCAACTGTCGCGTTTGGGCGGCGGCATCGGGACGCGCGGACCCGGCGAGACCCAGTTGGAGACCGATCGGCGGACGATCCGCCGGCGTATGGGAAAGATTCGAGAGGATCTGGCCAAGGTCCGACGTCATCGGGCGCTGTTGAGGCGACCTCGAAAACGCCATGCCATCCCGATCGTGGCCTTGGTCGGTTACACCAACGCCGGGAAGTCGACGCTCTTCAATGCCCTGACGCACTCAGGCGTGCAGACAGATGATGCCCTCTTTGTGACCCTGGATCCGATCTTGCGGCGGGTGACCACGGCCGATGGTTTCACCTTTCTGCTCTCCGATACCGTCGGGTTCATCCGCCGCCTGCCTGAGCAATTAGTGGCGGCGTTCAAAGCGACCCTTGAGGAACTGGACGACGCCGATCTCCTGTTGCACACGATCGACGCGAGTCATCCCCAGGCGATGGAGCAGAAAGAGGCGGTCGATACGATCCTCAGGGAACTTGGCCTTTCGACGAAGCCGATTGTCGAGGTCTTCAACAAGGTCGATCTCTTGCCCGGCGGGACAACCGGATCGCTGATCCTCGGCAAGACCCCGGCGCCGCGGGTGGCGGTCTCTGCCGTAACCGGGCACGGGTTTGATCGATTGCTGCAGAGGGTCCGTGAGTCGCTCGCCGCTGTCGCCACACCGGCCGAGGCATACGCTCAGCTTTCCTATCCCGCCCTTCACGCACAAGGGTGATGACCCGTTTCCCCCGTTCGGAGCCCTTTGATGCTGAACCTCGCCAATAGCCTCACCATTCTCAGGATCTTGATGACCCCCATCATCGCGATCCTGTTAGTCTATAAGTATTGGCAGCTTGGTCTGGCGACCTTTCTCCTGGCAGGGGTCACCGATGTCCTGGATGGATTTATCGCCCGTTCGAGGGGCGAACGAACAGAGTTGGGGACGATCCTGGACCCCCTCGCCGATAAGCTGCTGCTTTCTGCCACCTTCGTCACACTCGTCTATCTGCACCAGATCCCCGGATGGCTGTTCATTATTGTTGTCAGCCGCGATCTGATCTTGATCGGCGGGTTTCTTGTCGTCTACCTCGTCACCGGAAAAACGACAGTGTCGGTATCCTGGATGGGTAAGCTCACGACCGGTCTGCAGGTCTCGACCGTTCTGGCGACACTCGTCGCGCGCGTCGCCGGCGGCGTCGAGGCTTATGTGCCGGCAATCATTTATCTCGCCGCAACAATCACCATCGTATCGGGGCTCGATTACGTCCGCCGAGGTGTGAAGGTGCTCAGCGAATGACGTGCGCAGCAGCAGGCGTTGTGATAGTGGGTCGAGATTATTTACAGGTATAGGAATTCTCTGATGACTCGCACATCCCAGGTGGCCTGGAGACCCGACCCGCTGATTATTGCGCAGGCCAACATCACCCGGTTCATGCGGGAGCACGGCATCGCCTCGTACGACGAGCTGATCCACAGATCCACCACCGAGATCGAGTGGTTTTGGGATGCACTGCCGCGCGCCCTCGGTATCGAATGGTTTACCCCCTACACCCGGGTGATGGACACCGCACCGGGGATTCCGTGGACAGAATGGTACGTCGGCGGGACGCTCAATATTACCCACAACTGCCTCGACCGCCATGCTGCAGGGATTGCGGCCGACCGGCTGGCCCTCATCGCCGAGACCGAGGACGGGGAGGTCACGCAGTGGACCTATCGCATGTTGGCGGAGCGCGTCAATCGTCTCGCCTCAGCCATGCGAGGTCTTAGAATCAGGCGGGGGGAGACGGTAGGGATCTACATGCCGATGCTTGCCGACGTCGTCACCATCCTGCTGGCCTGTCTGAAGATCGGGGCCGTCGCCATTCCGATCTTTTCAGGCTTCGCGCCACGAGCCGTGGCGGAGCGGCTGCGAGACGGCGGCGCCCGTCTGCTGTTTACGGCCGACTATGCGCTCAGACGGGGACGACGGGTCGAGTTGAAAGCGGCGGCGGATGAGGCCGCCGCCCTGACGCCGTCCGTCGAGCGCCTGGTGGTGTATCGCCGTTCAGGCGAGGCGATCCCGTGGACGAGTGAGCGAGACCTGGCCTGGGACGAGTTCCTGGACTCCGGTGCGCCGATCTGCGAGACGGAGGCGATGGCCTCGATGGAGCCGGCGATGCTCCTGTACACCTCTGGGACGACCGGGCGACCGAAAGGGACGGTCCACTCGCACGCCGGTGCCCTCATCCAGGTTGCGAAGGAGATCGGGTATCACTTTGACCTCAAGACCACCGATCGCTTGTTCTGGCTGACCGATATCGGCTGGATGATGGGACCCTGGATGATCATCGGGTGTCTGCACCATGGCGGAACTGTGGTGCTGTACGAAGGGGCGCCGGAATACCCGACACCGGACCGCCTGTGGCAGCTCGTGGACCGTCATCGAATTACGATGCTCGGTATCTCTCCTACCGTCATCCGTATGCTGATGCGGGAGGGTGTCGACTGGGTCAGGCGCGATGCCCTCTTGTCGCTGCGCATTCTTGGCTCCACGGGTGAGCCGTGGGATCCTGACTCGTGGTGGTGGTACTTTGAACAGATCGGCCAACGTCGCTGCCCGGTCATCAATATCTCGGGTGGCACAGACATTATCGGTTGCTTCCTGGCGCCGCTTATCATCAAGGATCTGAAACCCTGCTCGCTTCAGGGGCCGGGGCTCGGCATGGCGGTAGAGGTCTGGAACGAGGCGGGGCAGCCCGTGGTGGAGGAGGTGGGGTATCTGGTCGCAACAAGGCCGGCTCCCTCCATGACCCGCGGATTCTGGAAGGACCCCGACCGATACATCGAGGCCTACTGGTCGCGCTGGCCTAACGTCTGGAACCACGGCGACTGGGCCTATATCGATGCGGATGGCCACTGGTTCCTCCACGGTCGGGCCGATGACACGATCAAGGTTGCGGGACGGCGGATCGGTCCCGCCGAGATCGAGGGCGCGCTGATGGAGCATCCGGCCGTGGTCGAGGCCGCCGCCATCGGGGTGCCGGACCCGATCAAAGGAGAGGTCATCGTCTGCTTCGCCGTTCTGGGCCGCCAGGACGCGCCATCGATGGAGCTCAGCGAGGAACTCAAGCAGGTGGTGGTTGCTCACCTTGGGAAGGTCGACCGCCCGGAACAGGTGCTGTTTGTCGCAGACCTTCCAAAGACTCGGAGCGCCAAGATCATGCGCCGCCTCATTCGCGCCAGATATCTGGGATCGACCGATCTGGGCGACCTCTCCTCGTGCCAGAATCCGGAGGCGATCGGGGCTATCCCGCATCAAGACGTAATGGAGTCATAGTCAATGTCTCTGCCTATCGTAACAATTGTGGGTCGGCCCAATGTCGGGAAATCGACCCTCTTCAACCGACTGGTCGGCGAGCGAAAAGCGATCGTGCACGATCAACCGGGTGTAACCAGGGACCGGCTCTACGCGACCGTCGCATGGAGGGGCCGCACATTCACCCTCAGTGATACCGGGGGGTTGGAACCGGGCGCGGAAAGCGGCCTGGCGGCCCATGTGCTGGCTCAGGTCCGGCAGGCGGTCCAGGCGTCCGCCCTGGTCATCTTTGTGGTCGACGCCCGGGAGGGACTGACGCCGCTTGATGAAGAGATCGCCCGACTGCTTCGACACGATGTGCAGGCCCGCATCATCGTGGCGCCGAATAAGGTCGATCGGCCGTCGCACGAGGCGTTGGCCGCCGAATTCTTTCGGGTCGGATTCGAGCAGCTCTGTCCGGTCTCTGCCGAGCACGGCCTGGGTGTCGCGGAACTCTGCGACGTGATCGTCGAGGCGCTGCCGTCCGCAGAGGTGGCGCCTGAGCAGAAGGCCATCCGTGTGGCGGTGGTCGGGCGCCCCAATGTCGGCAAGTCCTCGCTGGTCAATCGGCTGCTGGGGCAGGAGCGCGTCATCGTGAGCGAGCAGCCCGGCACCACAAGAGATGCGATCGACACCCCGTTCACGTACAACGACACGCCATATATTCTTATCGACACGGCGGGACTCCGAGCTCGCAGCAAGGTTCAACAGCCGTTGGAGCGGTTCAGCGTGGTGCGGGCGCTCAAGGCCATTGAGCGGAGCGATGTCGCCCTGATCGTGGTGGACGCGAAAGACGGAATTACCGACCAGGATGCCAAGATCGCCGATTATGTGCAGGACACCGGCTGCGGCGCAATCCTGGTGGCAAACAAGTGGGACCTGATGCCGTCTGGCGCCGATGCCCGGCAACAGTTTACCCTGGAGGTCCGCGAACAGTTGCGCCATCTGGACTTTGCGCCGATCGCCTGCGTGTCGGCATTAACCGGCCTTCACGTACCCACACTGTTCCCCTTACTGAACAGCGTCGCGCAGGCGCGCATCCATCGGGTGCCGACCCCCCAACTCAACGAACTGATCGGCGAGGCGGTTGCCAAGTACCCCCCGCCTGCTCACGGCAAACGGCCGGTCCGGTTTCACTACGCCACGCAGGCCGCCAAGCCGCCCCCAACCTTCCTGCTGTTCGTCAGCGACCCGCGCGCCGTCCGCGTCCCCTACCGGCGGTATCTGGTCAACCAACTTCGCGCCGCCTACGGCTTTGTCGGCGCCCCCATCCGCCTGGTCCTGAAGCCCAAAGAAAGTAGGGCCGGTTCCTGAAGACTTGACAGTGTCCAGGAACGGCGGGACAATCTCGATATTCCGTGGAGCGCCTAAGGCGTTACAGGGCAACCAGCCTACTCACATCTGAAAGCGTTGTACCCATCAGTAGATGGACGACAACGGCTTGTGATCATGTAAGGGAGAAATGCCGTGCCAATTCTGGCCATGTTCTACGGCATCGTCATTCGCATGTATTTCTTTGATAACAAACAACATCACGTACCCCATTTGCACGCCGAGTACGCCGGAAATCTGGCTGTATTCAGCATTGACGATGGTGAGGTGTTGGCTGGAACGCTGCCGGCTGGAAAGGCTCGACTGGTGCAAGCATGGATCGAGATCCACCGCGAGGAACTGCTGGCTGACTGGCAATTGGCCGTGATCGGTGAAGAGGTGTTCAAGATTGAACCATTGAAATAGGAGGCGTCCATGAGTCCCTATATTAAGCACATCCGTCCGCTGGACGATTACCGGCTGGAGATATTGTTTGAAAACGGCGAGCTCCGGATGTTCGATGCGAAGCCGTATTTGCATCGCGGTATCTTCGTCCGTTTGCAAAATCGCGCTGTATTTCAAGCGGCACGGGTGGTTGCTGGATCGGTAGAATGGCCCGGTGGGTTAGATCTGAGCTACGACACGCTCTACCTGGAAAGTCAACCGGTTGCCGCGACAGCAAGCGTAGAAATGTTGCCTACATGATCGATCCTGACTAAGACCAACGATGCTGTGGTATTCATAGTCCTGCCTCGCAATACGTCGGGCCGCCTCGTATGACCCCATACGCGCGCTGTCCGGGTTCCCCCTACCGGCGCTATCTGGTCAACCAACTCCGCGCCGCCTACGGCTTCGTCGGCACACCCATCCGTCTGGTCCTGAAAGGCAAGTCTGAATAGGCGTAAGTATCCCCTATCGGGCCGGAGGGCGTGTATGGCCTGGCGGATCAACGCAGGATTGACTCAGGCCCCCCCGTAGCCGACAAAGGCTGATAATAGTGCAATGTGTGTCATGCTATTTTTCATTGCCAAGCAGCGAAACAGATTATACGATTGCCCATATTCATGAAATGGTCTAACCTCCCCCTTTTGAAAAGGGGGATTGAGGGGGATTTTCTGATCGTTCAAATCCCTCCGTGCTTCCTTTGCGAAAAAAGGAGACAAGCGATTGTATGCTCTGAGTAATATCCGCAAGAGCAATCAAACACTCAAAGGGTAAGTTGACGATGGCCAACGGTAAGAGCAACGACAAATCGCTCGAATCCTGGATCTGGGACGCCGCCTGTTCCATCCGCGGCGCCAAGGACGCGCCTAAATACAAAGAGTTCATCCTCCCGCTCATCTTTGCCAAACGCCTCTGCGATGTCTTCGATGACGAACTAAACCGCATCGCCCAGGAAGTCGGATCGCGGGCCAAGGCGTTCAAGCTCGTCAAGCACGACAAGAAACTCGTCCGCTTCTACCTCCCGCTGGAGCCGAAGAACCCCGACGACGCCGTCTGGTCTGTCATCCGCACGCTCTCGGACAAGATCGGCGAGCAGCTCACCACCTACCTCCGGGCCATCGCCGACGCCAATCCGCTGCTCAAGGGCATCATCGACCGCATTGATTTCAACGCCACCACCCACGGCCAGCGCGACATTGACGACGCCCGGCTGAGCAACCTCATCGAGTCCATCAGCGCCAAGCAGCTCGGGCTGACCGACGTTGAGGGCGACATCATCGGGCGCAGCTATGAATACCTCATCCGCAAGTTCGCGGAGGGCGGCGGGCAAAGCGCGGGCGAGTTCTACACCCCCGGCGAGGTGGGCGAGATCATGGCGCTCATCATGGACCCGCAGCCCGGCATGAGCGTGTACGATCCCACCTGCGGCTCCGCCGGCCTGCTCATCAAGTGTGAGCTGGCGCTGGACGCGAAAAAGCGCGCGTACCAACTCTCCTCTCCCTCTGGGGGTGAGAGTCGGCGCTATGCGCCGCTCAAGCTCTACGGCCAGGAACAGGAGCCGGGTACCTGGGCCATGGCCAACATGAACATGATCATCCACGACATGGAGGGCGAGATTCAGATCGGCGACACCTTCCGCAATCCCAAATTCCGTCAGGGTAATCGTCTTCAGACGTTCGATCGCGCCGTGGCCAATCCGATGTGGAACCAGACCGAGTTCAAAGAAAAGGACTACGACGCCGACGAACTCGACCGCTTCCCCAAGAGCGCGGGCTTCCCCGGCGGCAAGGCCGACTGGGGCTGGGTGCAACACATCCTCGCCAGCCTGAATCCGCAGGGTCGCGCCGCCGTGGTGCTCGACACCGGCGCCGCCTCGCGCGGCTCCGGCAATGCCAACACCAACAAGGAAAAAGATGTGCGCCGCTGGTTCGTGGAGCAGGACCTCATCGAGGGTGTTATCTATCTGCCGGAAAACCTCTTCTACAACACCACCGCCCCAGGTATCATCCTCGTGCTGAACCGGGCCAAGCCGAAGGAGCGAACGGAAAAGCTCTTCCTGCTCAACGCCAGCCGCGATTTCGCTAAGGGCGATCCGAAGAACTACATCCCCGCCGACGCCATCCACCGCATCGCCGACACCTTCACCGCATGGAAGGAAGTGGAGAAATACTCCCGCATCGTCGATCGCGAGGAGATTGCCAAGAACGATTTCAACATCTCGCCCAGCCGCTACATCCACACGGGCGAAGCCGACGAATACCGACCGATTGCGGAGATTGTGGAGGAACTGAATGCGCTGGATGATGAGGCCAAAGAGACAGACCGTACCTTAAAAGCGATACTTGCAAGGATAGGCGTATGACGAAAAGGAAGAAACCGGCCATAGTCCCGCGAACGACTGGCAATAAATCAGGGGTACCCATTCGGGACGCACTGCATCACGAATTCTATGAGTCCATCGCAGAAGTCCTCCGCACCTCCCGCGCCAAAGCATATCGGGCTGTCAACTTCACCATGGTCGAGGCCTATTGGAATATTGGCCGGATGATTGTCGAGGAGGAACAGCAGGGCAAGGAACGGGCGGAATACGGGGCATTTCTGATCCAAAATCTTGCTATCCGTTTGTCCAATGAGTTTGGGCGGGGTTTTTCGGAGCCAAGCCTGTGGAATATGCGCCAGTATTACCAGTGCTTTCCAATGCTCTCCGCACTGCGGAGAGAATTGACGTGGACCCACTATAAATTGCTCATACGGGTCGAAAACGAAGCCGCCCGCGCGTGGTACCTGAAGGAGGCTGCCGAACAGAGTTGGAGCACCCGCACGCTGGAACGGCAGATCAACTCCCTCTACTACGAACGCCTGTTGATAAGCCGAGACAAGGCGGCGGTCACCGAGGAAATGCAACAGAAGACCGGCGCGCTTGCCCCCACGCCACAGGACTTCATCAAAGACCCCTACGTCCTTGAGTTTCTCGGCATTCCGGGTTCGCATGAGTTCCGCGAATCTGAACTCGAACAGGCCATCATCGGCAAGCTCCAGGCCTTCATGCTCGAACTCGGCAAGGGCTTCGCCTTCGTCGCCCGGCAGCAGCGCATCAGCACCGAGACCAAGGACTTCTTCGTCGATCTGGTGTTCTACAACTACATCCTGAAATGCTTCGTCCTGATCGATCTGAAAATCGGCGAACTGACCCACCAGGACATCGGCCAGATGGACATGTACGTGCGCCTGTTCGAAGAGACAGTGAAGAGCGCGGACGACAACCCCACTGTCGGCATCATCCTCTGCACGGAGAAAGACCATACGGTAGTGAAGTATTCCGTGCTCAACGAGAGTCGCCAACTCTTTGCCTCGAAATACATGCTCTATCTGCCGACGGAGGAAGCGCTGCGTCAGGAGCTGGAGCGGGAACGGGCGCTGGTGGTGCGGGAACAGCAGGTGCAGTATGGGGTGGCTTTGCATGTCTGAAATGGATTCGGTCACCTCAACTGAACTCGGTGAACTTCCGGCGCACTGGCCAGTCCAGCGGTTCGATTCGCTCTTTGCCGTGCAGCAAGGGAAGCAGGTCTCCAGGACGAATCGCATCGGCGAAAACCAGCGACCGTTCCTTCGCACCAAGAATGTCTTTTGGGGTGCAGTAGACCTGTCGGACCTCGACGAGATGCACTTCACCGAGGCGGAGGAAAAGCGGCTAGCTCTGCACCCAGGCGACCTTCTGGTGTGCGAGGGCGGTGACATTGGGCGAACTGCCATCTGGAACGATACACTGCCTCGGTGCTACTACCAAAACCATCTCCATCGCGCCCGTCTCCGGGATAAAGGTGCTGCGGATTCCCAGTTCGCGCTCTATTGGCTCTGGTATGCGTTTGAGATTGGCAGCGTCTATTTCGGACGCGGCAACGTTACCACGATTCCCAACCTTTCGCAGTCCAAGCTCTGTGAACTTCCCCTGCCCGTTCCTCCGCTTCTTGAGCAGCGGAAGATCGCGGGGGTGTTGGGGGTGGTGCAGCGGGCGATGGAGCAGCAGGAGCGGCTGCTGGCGCTGACCGCCGAACTGAAAAAGGCGCTCCTGCACCAACTCTTCACCGCCGGCCTCCGCGGCGAACCCCAGAAAGAAACGGAAATCGGTCTTGTACCGGAGAGTTGGGAGGTCGGACCACTCGCCACTCTATTTTATACCCAACTTGGGAAGATGCTCTCCCAGAAGGCTCGCAAGGGAGGCGACCCGAAGCCTTACCTGAGGAATAAGAATGTCCAGTGGGGAGCCATCGACACCACCGACCTGCTTTCGATGGGCTTCAATGAACGTGAGCGCGGGAAATTTATTCTCGTTCCTGGCGATCTACTCATCTGTGAAGGCGGCGAGCCAGGACGTGCCGCCATTTGGCACGGGGACGTGAAAGAGTGCTATTACCAGAAAGCACTTCACCGCCTCCGCCCAAAATCCGAGAATGCCAGCAACGAGTTCCTCGCCTACTGGCTGGAGTTTGCCCTGCGTTATCAAGACCTCTACGGAGTCGCCGGAGCCAGTTCAACCATTGCCCACCTTCCTGAGGTTCAGCTCAAGATGCTACAGCTTCCACAGCCCAGCAGGGCCGAGCAAGATGAAATCGTTGAGTGCCTGAGCGCCGCGGACAAGAAGATGGTATTCCATCAAAGCAAATACGTAGCCCTCACCGCCCTCTTCCGCACCCTGCTGCATCAGTTGATGACGGCGCAGCTTCGGGTCCACGACCTCGACCTGCCTGAGCTGGAGCAACTCACCAGGGACTGATCCATGTCCACACAACGCGATATTGTCACCTCCTCCACCTGCCGGAAGACATGCTGCCATGAGTAAAGTTCGGCGAGATTGCCATCCCGACCGGCGAGCGGATTCTGATTGACGGTCTGCTGCGGGTGACGGCGGCACGACGTGCCGTGCGAATACATCAATAATAATGTTGCACAGCCATGGACTTTACCGTAGAGTTTTATGAGACACAGGCGGGGAAGCGCCCCGTGCAGGAGTTCCTTGACGATCTCAAGGCCAGCGACCCGGGGGACTTTGCGGCGGTAATCGCGGGGCTGGCAAAACTGCGGGACCGGCGGTACCATCGGGAGCCGCTATCCAAGCCGCTCGGCGGCGGGCTGTTTGAACTGCGGCATGTGGGCAAACTCAATACCCGCGTGCTGTGGTTCTTCATGAAGGGTCGCCGTATCGTCGCGGTGCATGGGATTCGCACCAAGGGCCAGAGCATTCCGGTCCGCGACCTGACCATTGGGCGGGGACGGATGGCCGATTGGCAGGAAAGAATGAAACCATGAAAAAGACTAATTTCGACCGTTACCTGGAAGAGCAGATGCGGGATCCGGCGTTTGCGGCCCGCTTTAAGCGCGCAGGCGAGGCTTGGGATGTGGCACTGCAACTCGCCGCTCTCCGGCAGCGCGCCGGGCTTTCCCAGAAGGACCTCGCCCGCCTTCTGAAGACCTCCCAGCAGCAGATCAGCCGGCTGGAGTCCCCCGACTACGAAGGCCACTCCCTGAGCACCCTGCGCCGTATCGCCCGCGTCCTGCACGCCCGCGTGCGCGTCGTATTCGATGTGGAAGAGAACACGACCGGGACGCACGTGGCCGAAACCGCCGCATCGTATCGCACCAAACGCGTCGCAACCAAGCGACTATGAACCAGACATGGAACAACCTTCACCGGCCTGCATCATACGCGGATGCGTTGCAGGCGAAGGCCCGCGCATTGGGTATTGTCGCGGATGATCGCGAGCTTTCGAGATAAGACGGACTGATGCCCGCACCCACGGAACACAAAACCGTTCAGGCCCGTATCCTCGGTTATGCGCAGGAGATCGGCTGGACCTACGTGCCCCGCGCCGAAGCCGAGGCGCGGCGGGGTTTTGATCCCGATGGCGCGACGCCAGAGGACCGTGCGCGGACGGCATCGCTGTATTTCGGCGATCTGCTCCACGCTCAGGTGCGCGCGTTCAATCCGAAATACAAAGAAGCCGAGGGCGCGCTGATCGGCGAGTTCCAGCGGCTCAATACGGATATCGCCGGCAACCGCGACCTCCTCAGCTACCTGCGCAACCAGGGCAAATTCTTCTGCGCCGAGGAGAGCCGGGAACTGGACCTGACGCTGATCGATTACGGCGACCTCGCCCGCCCGCGCGAGCAGTGGCGCAACGCGTATGAAGTGACGGAGGAGTTTTACGTCCACAACGGCCGCTACGGGACGCGGGAGGACGTGGTGTTCCTCATCAACGGCATCCCGGTGCTGGTGATCGAGTGCAAGAATGCGAGCAAGGACGAGGCGCTCGCGCTCGCGGTGGACCAACTCCGCCGTTACCACGACGAGACGCCGGAGGTGATGGTACCCGAGATGATCTTCACCGCCACGGAAGCGATCGGGTTCGCCTACGGGGTGACGTGGAACACGGTACGGCGAAACATTTTCAACTGGAAGCACACGGAGGCGGGCAATCTCGAAGCCAAGGTGAAAAGCTTTTGCGCTGTGCCGCAGGTGCTGCGCCTGCTCAAGGATTTCATCCTGTTCGTGGAGAAAGACGAGGAGCTGCACAAGTTCATCCTGATGCAGCATCAGATGGGGGGAACTGACAAGGTGGTGGCGCGGACGCTCGATCCGCAGCGCACGCGCGGGCTGGTCTGGCACACGCAGGGCAGTGGCAAGACGTACACGATGATCAAGGCGGCGGAGATACTCTTCAAAGCGCCGGAGGCCGAGAAGCCGACCATCCTCTTCATGATCGACCGCAACGAGTTGGAAGATCAGATGCTCAAGAATCTTGCGTCGGTGGGGCTGGGCAATGTGACGCACGCCGACAGCATCGCAAAGTTGAACCGGCTGCTGCGGGACGATTACCGGGGCATCATCGTGACAATGATCCACAAGTTCCGCGATATGCCCGCGAACCTGAACCTGCGGGAGAACATCTACGTGCTTATTGACGAGGCACACCGGACGACGGGCGGCGACCTGGGCAACTTCCTGATGGCGGGTCTGCCCAACGCGACCTTCATCGGCTTCACCGGCACGCCGGTGGATAAGACGGCCTACGGCAAGGGGACGTTCAAGACGTTCGGCTGCGAGGACGACAAGGGCTACCTGCATAAGTATTCCATCGCTGAGAGCATCGATGACCGCACGACCTTGCCGCTCTATTACCAACTTGCGCCGAACGACATGCTGGTGCCCCACGCGATCATGGAAAAGGAGTTCCTGGCACTGGCCGAGACCGAAGGGATCGCGGACATCGAGGAGCTGAACAGGATTCTCGAACGGGCGGTGAACCTGAAGAATTTCCTCAAGGGCAAGGAGCGGGTGAAGCAGGTGGCGCGGATGGTAGCGGATCACTTTCGCGATAACATCGAACCGCTCGGTTACAAGGCGTTCCTTGTGGCCGTGGACCGCGAGGCCTGCGCGTTCTACAAGGAGGCGCTGGACGCGATGTTGCCGCCGAACTATTCCGAGATCGTCTTCACCGGCAACCACAACGACCCGCCCCACCTGAAGAAGTGGCATCTCGATCCGAAGCGGGAGCGGCAGATTCGCAAGGATTTCATGAAGGTTGACGAATGGCCGAAGATTCTCATCGTCACTGAAAAGCTGCTGACCGGCTTCGACGCGCCGATCCTGTATGCGATGTATCTGGACAAGCCGATGCGCGACCACACGTTGCTCCAGGCCATCGCGCGGGTGAATCGGCCCTATGAGAACGAAGCGGAAGAGATGGTAAAGCCGCACGGGTTCGTCCTCGATTTTGTGGGCATCTTCGACAAGTTGGAGAAGGCGCTGGCCTTTGACAGCGACGAGATCAACGCCATCGTCAAGGATCTGGGACTGCTCAAGCACCTCTTCAAGGCCAAGATGGAGACGAAGGCGCCGGCGTATCTCACGCTGGTGACGCAGAACTTCAACGACAAGGATGTGGACAACCTGATCGAACACTTTCGCGACAAGGAGCGGCGGAAGGAGTTCTTTAAGGAATACAAAGAGATCGAGATGCTCTACGAGATCATCTCGCCAGATGCGTTCCTCCGGCCGTTCATCGAACATTACGCCACGTTGTCCGGCATCTACGAGGTGGTGCGTAACGCGTACGCGCGCCGCGTGTATGTGGACCGCGGTTTCCAGAAGAAAACCAACGAACTGGTGCAGCGTCGCATCGGCGCGGCCGTCAGCGACCGGGTGTCGAAGTACGTCATGCTGGATGCCGATGCGATCGACACCATTAAGAACCGGGAGGATGGACAGGCCACCAAGATCATCAACCTGGTCAAGGCTATTGCGAGGACCGCGGAAGAGCAGAGCGACGATCCGTTCCTCGTGGCGCTTTCGGAGCGCGCCAAAGCGGTGCAGGAAAGCTTCGAGGATCGGCAGACCAGCACTGCTGCCGCCCTCGCCGAACTCTTGCAGGAGATCGAGAAGAATGAGCAGCGGAAGAAGGATCAGGCTGCCAGAGGGCTGGATGGGCTGACCTATTTCGTGCTGTGCAAGCTGACCGATGACGGCATTCAGAACCCTGAGTCGGTGAGCAAGAAGGTGCGCGCGGCGTTCGCAACGTTCCCGAACTGGCAACGGAGCGAGGCGGAGCTGCGAGAGGTGCGCAAACAGGTGACGTTCGCCATCTTCGCCGAAGAGGACGACATGGCCAAGGTGACGGCGACCGTTGACGCGCTCTTCATCCTGCTGCACAAGAGCTTCCGCCCATGAGTGCTTGGCGCGACAAGGAGGAGTTCAAGGCCCGCGTGCTGGTGTGGGTCGACAAGTTGGGCGTGAAAACACGGGCGCTGGCTCTGCGCCCGATGCGCAATAAGTGGGCGTCGTGCTCTACGGCGGGAAATCTGAACTTCAACACCGAGTTACTGGCATTGGACCGCAGGATTGGCGACTACGTGATCGTCCATGAACTCCTGCATTTCTCCGTCCCGAACCACGGCAAGCTCTGGAAGAGCCTGATGCGGGCGCATCTGGGCGACTACGAATCCATAGCAGAGCGGTTGGAAAAGATCTCACAGACCAGGTCGCTCCATGGAACGGCCGGCCGCCGCCAGTGACCCGTAGCGGATGAGCGCCTCGTAGGTCACGACCTCGACTCGCCGTTTCTCTCAAAAAATGTCCCTCCATCCCTTCAGGCGTTCACCTGATGGTCATTTCGACACTTACGGCGTATTATTAAAAGTGGTGGTATTCCACGCCAGCATCTTCGGGCACCCCTGGTAGCTATAGACGATTTGAACCGTTCTAGCTCCATCTCGATTATACGGGGGACATCCCGACCCCGTTGTTCTGAGGATTGTGTGTATCGTATAGGAGGAAACAACCATGGCAGCCAAACCTATTCCCGACGGTTTTCACACCGTCACCCCGTGTCTGAACGTTCAGGGAGCAGACAAACTGATCGACTTCATGAAACAGGCCTTTGATGCGGTTGAGGTGTTTCGTATGGTGCGTCCGGACGGCATGATCGGACATGCCGAGGTTAAGATCGGCGATTCGATCATGATGCTGGGCGAGGCAAGCGGCGAGTGTCCGCCGATGCCTGGCACGTCGTATCTATACGTGAACGACGCGGATGTCACGTACAAGCGTGCGCTCCAGGCGGGCGCCACCTCGCTGATGGAGCCGACGGATATGTTCTGGGGCGACCGCCATGCGTGCGTCAAGGACCGGTGCGGCAACCATTGGGGGATCGCCACGCATAAGGAGGATGTATCGCCGGAGGAGCTGTCGAGGCGCGCAGAGACCTTCTGGAAGCAACAGCCCCGGGGCTGATTGCAACCTCTACAGGAGAGAGTCGCGTACTCGGATATGAAGCCGTAGCTGGTCTGAGGCTTTTTGGCAGGAGGCGTGACCGATGGCTATCATCTTAAACCACACCATCGTGCCGGCGCACGACAAGGAGGCTTCGGCGCGGTTCTTCGCGCGCACCTTCGGCCTCAAGTACAAAGGACTGGAGGGCCATTTTGCGCCTGTCCGGATCAGCGAGACCCTCACCCTCGACTTCGACAACGCTCGCTCGTTCGAACCTCACCACTATGCGTTTCATGTCAGCGATGAGGAGTTCGATGCGATTCTCCAACGCGTGCAAGCGGCTGGGATCCCCTACGGCAGCGACCCGTGGGATCCGGAGAACGGACAGCTCAACTCGCGACAGGGAGGTCGGGGTGTGTACTTCCGGGACCCCAACGGACATCTTCTCGAGCTGATGACGCGGACATAAATACAGAATCAGACATTGAAGCGGATCGTCATGATGTCGCCGTCGGTGACGAGGTACTCCTTGCCCTCAAGACGGAGCAGGCCTTGGTGACGGGCTGCCGCCAGCGACCCGCAGCGGATGAGCGCGTCATAGGCGACGACCTCGGCCCTGATGAAGCCCTGCGCAAGATCGCTGTGGATCGCCCCTGCCGCCTGCAGGGCCGTCGCGCGGAGGGGAATCGTCCAGGCCCTCACCTCGTCGCTTCCCACCGTAAAGAAGGTCATGACACTCAGCAGGTCATAGCAGGCCTGGCGTAGTCGGGGCGCCGCGAGGGTCTCGATTCCGAGTTCGGCGCAGAAGGCCTTCGCGTCCTCTGGCGGAAGATCGGCCAGCTCCAACTCCAGCTTGGCCGCGATCGCAATCGAGGTCGGCCTGGAGCGTTCCGGCGTCGGTACGGCCCCAGAGTCGGCTGATCCACCGGCGGTCTCTTCATCGATATTGACCACCAGAAGACTCGGCTTAGCCGTCAGGAACTGAAAGCCGCGCAGCAGCCGCTCCTCTTCGGCGGTGAGCGACATTCCCCGCAACGGCTGTTCCTCCTGCAGCGCCGCATAGCACCGCTTCAAAAGGGATAGTTCCTGAGGGTTTTCTGTCTTTTTTCCTTTTCGCAGCGTCTCTTCGATCTTGGCGATTCGTTTTTCCACGACATCCAGATCGGCCAATACCAACTCAGCCCACAGTGTCGCCGCGTCCGTGACCGGATCGACCCGCCCCTCGATGTGGGGAACTCGCTCATCCTTGAAAGCGCGAACCACCATGAGGAGTGCCGTGCTCTGCCGCATCTGGGGGAGGAGCTGCGTGCCGGGGCTCGTGGGCTTGCCCGTCTCCTTGGCGAGCGGAGCGAAGTCGACGATCTCAAAGTTGGCCGGTGTGACCTTTTTCGGCTGGAACATCTGCGCCAGGCGCTCGAGGCGGGGATCGGGGACCTTGACGACCGCGATAGACGCCTCACCCAACTGGCCGATCTGGTGGCTTGGCTGGCCGTGGGTCAGCAGCCGGTATACGGTGCTCTTGCCGGAGGCCGGTAGTCCAATAATTCCAATGCGCATGGGTTGATTCCTTATCGTGACCGCCCTGCCGCAGCAACAGAACCTGTCATTGTGAGCGACCAACGGGAGCGCGGCAATCTCACCGTCGTTGTCCCGAAGAACTATGAGATTGCTTCGGCTTCGCCTCGCAATGACATGGTGGGCTCGTGGCGATGATACAGGCTAGAGCAAGTTCAAGAGTATGTCTTTTTTTAGGCTAATAGCCGGCTGCTGATAGCGGGCTTCACAATACCACAGCCTGAAAGGGCGCGCCACCGAAACCCATCAGTACGGTGCTTTTGAATTGAAATTTTCACGACCTGTGGTAAGCTCAAGTACCGATGAAGGCCTACCTGGATATCGAAACCTCGTTCGAAGGCGCCATCACGGTGGTAGGCTTGTATGCTGCCGACCGCGGTCTGATCCAGTTGATCGATCCGCAGATCAGCGATGTCACAGTCTGGCGGGCGCTTGAGGGCGTGGCGACGATCTGTACCTATAACGGCAGCCGCTTCGATCTTCCGGTGATCCGTCGCCGACTGGGCCTCGACCTGGGAGTGACGTTTCAATCCCACGATCTGATGTATACGTGCTGGCGGCATGGCCTGTTCGGTGGGCTGAAACGGGTGGAGGAACAACTGGGTATTCCGCGTGATTTGAAGGGAATTGACGGCATGGAGGCCATGCGGCTGTGGTCCCGCTACGAGGATGGTCATGACAAGGAGGCGTTGCGGACGCTGCTGACCTATAACAGGGAGGACGTTCTGAACCTTCCGGTTCTCGAAGCGCGGCTGATGGAGCGTGAGAGTATAGATGCGCGTCGCGATTAAGACCTTGGGATGCCGGCAAAATCAGTGCGAGAGCGAGGCGCTCCAGGAGGCGCTGGGACGCGACGGGTATACCCCGGTCGGCCCGGACGAGGCGGCCGATCTGTGTATCATCAACACGTGCAGCGTGACGAATGAGGCGGACGCCGACTCGCGACAGATGATCCGTCGGGCGGTTCGCCGTAACCCATCGGCGCGTGTTGTCGTGACCGGCTGCTATGCACAGGTGGGCGCCGAAGAGATCGCGGCGATTCCCGGAGTGGCCTTGATTACAGGCAACGGCGAGAAGACGCGTCTGCCGGAGTTGATCGCGGGGCTGTGCGACCAGGCGCCTCCGCGTATCGCCGTATCGGATATCCAGCGATCGCACCGCTTTGCGCCGCTGTTGCCTGCGGTGAATGCAACCCGCAGTCGGGCCCTCCTCAAGATTCAGGATGGGTGCAGCTATCGCTGTACCTTCTGTATCGTCCCGGATACCCGCGGACCCAGCCGAAGCCAGACGATAGAGGCGGCATTGCGCGATGTGCGGACACTCGTCGAGGCCGGTTATCCGGAGGTGGTCCTGACCGGGACGCACCTGGGGACCTACGGGCGCGACCTGCCGATCGACGGCTCGATCAGCGGACTGGTAGCGGCGATGCTCGAAGCGGCTACGCCGGCGCGACTGCGTCTGAGCTCTCTTGATCCGCATGAGGTGGGGGAGGAACTGATCGGCTGTTTTGATCGCTTTGACAACCTCTGCCGTCACCTGCACCTGCCGGTGCAGAGCGGCGACGAAGACGTCCTCAAGTGGATGCGACGGGCGCATACCGCCGACGAGTTTCGACGGTTGGTGGACCGGCTTGCGGAGGCGGTTCCCGGAATCGCCATCGGGACCGATGTGATTGTCGGTTTTCCGGGTGAAGGAGACGCCGAATTTGAGGCCACCTACAGCCTGCTCGACCGTCTGCCGATTGCCTATCTGCACGTGTTTACCTACTCGCCGCGCAGGGGCACGATTGCGGCCTCCATGCCTGACCAGGTCCCCAAGGGGGAAAGGGCGGCGAGAAGCGCGGCGCTCCGGGCGCTGGGCGACGCGAAGTGGGAACGGTTCCGACAGACGCAGGTGGGGCAGTCGCTGACGGCCGTCGTCCTGGAGGGGCGGGATGCGCAGACAGGGCGGCTTCAGGCGCTGACCGATAACTACATCACGGTACGGCTCGACAACGCTGAGGGGGCAATCGGCCGCACGGTCGATCTGACCATCGACGCCGTCGCGGGTCGAGAGACCTTTGGTCGGTTGATATGCGGGGACGAAAGAAAAGGTGTAGGGCGTAGGGTGGAAGAAAAACGCAACCGTCCTCAAGTGGCGTAGCTTTTCTACCCCCTACACCCCGTTTTCTTGGAGGGAAGATGACCCAAGGGCTGATCGGTATCATCGGTGGAAGCGGATTGTACGATATGGAGGGGCTCGAAGGGGTTGAGGAGCGGCAGATCGAGACCCCCTTTGGAGCGCCGTCTGACGCCTATATCGTCGGATCGCTGGAAGGGCGGCGGGTGGCGTTTCTCGCGCGGCATGGACGCGGCCATCGCCTGATGCCGTCCGAGTTAAATTTTCGCGCCAACATCTTCGGGTTTAAGGTTCTGGGGGCGGAGTGGGTGATTTCCGCCTCGGCCGTCGGCAGCATGCGTGAGGAACTGCCACCTTTGGATATTGTGATCCCCGATCAGTTCTTTGATCGAACGAAAGGGCGGGTGAGTACCTTCTTTGGCGGCGGGGTCGTCGGGCATGTGAGCCTGGCCGACCCCACCTGTCCGGCGCTGGGTAAGCTCCTGTTCGCCGCCGGGCGGGCGGTCGGGGCCCGCATCCATCATGGCGGCACCTACCTGTGCATCGAGGGGCCGCAGTTTTCAACAAGGGCCGAATCGCGGATCTATCGACAATGGGGGGTCGATGTCATCGGTATGACCAATCTGCAGGAGGCCAAGCTCTGTCGCGAGGCCGAGATCTGTTATGCGACGATGGCCCTGGTGACCGATTATGATGTGTGGCATGAGACCGAGGAGGATGTGTCGGTCGAGGCGGTGGTGGCGATCCTCAAGCACAATGCTGAAACGGCGAAGGCCATCATCAAGGCAACGGTCGCGTCATTTCCGGCCGCCAGGGA
The DNA here is from genome assembly GCA_003104975.1 of Candidatus Methylomirabilota bacterium. NCBI lineage: Bacteria > Methylomirabilota (SeqCode) > Candidatus Methylomirabilota bacterium. Next base: position 61,340 of record PQAM01000006.1, on the reverse strand, counting down.
GGACTGCATGTGCGGGAGCGCGATGCGGGACGCGATCATCACCGCCCGCGACGCGATTCCGGCCGATGTTCGGGAGCGGCTGCAGCCGATTATCGGCAAGTACCTTAAGTAAAGTGTCAAGTTTCGAGTTTCAAGTATTGAGTAAGAACCCAGAACCCGAAACTAAAAACAAAAAACTGGCAACTACGCGGAGCAGATATGAGTATCCTGGTTGTGGGTTCTGTCGCACTTGATTCGGTTCGAACGCCATTCGGCGACATGAAAGAGGCGCTGGGGGGATCGGCCACCTACTTCTCCGTGGCGGCCAGCTTCTTCGCCGATGTCCGGGTCGTGGCGGTGGTGGGGGAGGATTTTCCCGAGGAGCACCTGGCGTTTCTGAAGAGCCGGTCGATCGATCTCGAGGGGTTGGTGCGGGTTCCGGGACGGACCTTCCGGTGGACCGGAGAGTACGGGTTCGATCTCAACGACGCGAAGACGCTGGAGACGCAGCTTAATGTCTTTGCGACATTTCAGCCGGAGATCCCGACGGCGTATACGGAGAGCGACCTGGTCTTCCTGGCCAACATCGATCCCGAGCTGCAGCGGAAGGTCCTGGGCCAGGTGCGGTCACCGAAGCTGGTGGCGGCCGATACGATGAACTACTGGATCACCGGAAAGCCCGATGCCTTGCGGGAGACGCTGAAATCGGTGGATATTCTGCTGATCAATGACGCCGAGACGCGCCAGCTTGCCGGCGAGCCGAATCTGGTCCGTGCCGCCCAGAAGATCCTCGGTTGGGGGCCGACCTCGCTGGCCATCAAGCGGGGCGAGTACGGCGCGCTGATGGTCCGCAAGGACGGCTGGTTTGCCGCCCCCGCGCTGCCGCTCGATTCGGTGTTCGACCCGACAGGCGCGGGCGACTGCTTTGCCGGCGGCTTTATCGGTTATCTGGCCAACACGATGAATTTTGAAGAGGTCAATATCCGGAAGGCGATCGTCATGGGATCGGTGATGGCCTCCTTTAACGTTGAGGCGTTTTCGCTTGATCGTCTGCGACGGTTGACCTATCCGGAAATCGAGGCGCGATATAAGCTGTTCAAGCACCTCGCGCATTTCGAAGACCTGTAGGTCGAAGGGGAGAACAGGATGTTGAATGAGCGCCACAAGGACAAGTTGAAAGAGTTGCGCCGTCGACGTGAGGCCGCTCTGCAGGGCGGCGGGCAGGAACGCGTCGATCGGCATCACCAGTCCGGGAAGCTCACGGCGCGCGAGCGGATCGACCTGCTCCTTGACCCCGGGAGCTTCACCGAGCTGGATGCCTTGGTCGCCCATCAGTGCCACGACTTTGACATGGACCAGCAACGGATCCCCGGCGACGGGGTCGTCATCGGATACGGGACGATCGACGGACGACAGGTCTACGTCTTTGCCCAGGACTTTACCGTTTTTGGCGGAAGCCTCGGCGCGGCGCACGCCGCAAAGATCTGTAAAGTCCTGGATCTGGCCGTCAAGATGGGGGCGCCGATTATCGGCCTGAGCGATTCGGGCGGGGCGAGAATCCAGGAGGGGGTCGTCTCACTCGCGGGCTATGCCGATATCTTTCTCCGCAACACCCTGGCCTCCGGCGTGATCCCGCAGATCGCGGCCATTATGGGGCCGTGCGCGGGCGGGGCGGTCTATTCGCCGGCCCTAATGGATTTCGTCCTGATGGTGCGTCACACCAGCCATATGTTCGTGACCGGACCGGACGTCATCAAGACGGTGCTGCATGAGGAGGTCGACTTTGAAGGGCTTGGCGGCGCGATGACCCATAACGCGACGTCGGGCGTCGCCCACTTCGTCGTCGATTCGGAAGCTGAGTGTCTGGCCTCGATCAGAGAACTGTTGTCGTATCTTCCGCAGAACAATCTGGAAGACCCGCCGCGCGCTGAGGCCCGAGACGATCCGGAGCGGTACGAGGAGTCGCTCAATACCCTTGTTCCCGACAACCCCAACAGGCCGTACGATATAAAGGAACTGATCCATATGGTCGTGGACGACGGCGACTTTCTCGAGGTCCAGGAACACTTCGCCCAGAATATGGTCGTCGGATTCGGACGTCTGGATGGACAGTCGGTCGGGTTTATCGCGAACCAGCCTGCGGTCCTGGCCGGATGCCTCGACATCGGCTCATCCGTCAAGGCGGCTCGGTTCATTCGTTTTTGCGATGCGTTCAACATCCCCATCATTACCCTGGAGGATGTCCCAGGCTATCTTCCCGGCACGGCTCAGGAGCATGGCGGGATCATTAAGCACGGCGCGAAACTGCTGTACGCCTACGGAGAGGCGACCGTGCCGAAAATCACCATCATTGTGCGAAAGGCGTATGGGGGCGCCTACTGCGTGATGGGGAGCAAGCACATGCGGGCCGATATCAACTTCGCCTATCCGACGGCGGAGATCGCGGTGATGGGACCAGAGGGCGCGGTCAATATCCTGCACAAACGGAAGATGGCCGAAGAGATTAATGTTGAGTCGTTCCGTGCCGAAAAGGTGGCGGAGTTCCGTGATAAGTTTGCCAATCCGTACATTGCGGCGGAGCGCGGCTATATCGACGAGGTCATCGAGCCGAAAGAGACCCGTCCGAAACTGATCCGGGCGCTCAGGTCGCTCAGGACCAAACGCGAGACCAATCCGCCCAAGAAACATGGGAACATTCCACTGTAAGAACAGGGGATAGGGTATAGGGGGTGAGTAAAAGACAGAATAGGAGCAATATGTTGTCTCTTTGTATTTACCCTAACCCCTATACCCTAACCCCTATACCCTAACCCCTATACCCTGGTCTTTACCATGTTCGATAAGATCCTGATTGCGAATCGCGGCGAAATTGCCGTTCGAGTGATCCGTGCCTGTCGTGAGATGGGCATCCGCACCGTCGCCGTCTACTCGGAGGCGGACCGCGCGGCGCTTCACGTCCGGTTGGCGGACGAGGCGTATCTCATCGGCCCCGCGCCGTCCCCAGAGAGTTATCTGAGGATCGACCGTATTATTGAGACCGCGAAGCGGACTGGCGTCAAGGCGATCCATCCCGGATACGGTTTCTTATCGGAAAATGCGGATTTCGCGCTGCGGTGTGAAGAAGCGGGGCTGGTCTTCATCGGCCCATCCTCTCGCGCCATCCGTGCGGTGGGCGGAAAGACCTCTGCCCGGAATTACGCCGGTCAGGCCGGGGTTCCCGTGGTCCCGGGGACGACCCGAGACCTCACCGACCGGGAGGTGCTTGACGCCGTTCGAGAGATCGGTCTGCCTGTGGTCATTAAGGCGTCTGCCGGAGGCGGCGGAAAGGGGATGCGGATCGTCGAGGATGAAGCGCTGCTCCAGAGCGCCATCCGCGCAACCCGCTCCGAGGCGTCCGCCGCATTCGGTAATCCCGCCATCTATGTCGAGCGGTATGTGGGCGCCGCCCGTCATATCGAGATCCAGGTTATGGCCGATACGCGGGGGAATGTGGTGTACATGGGGGAGCGCGAGTGCTCGCTGCAGCGGCGTCACCAGAAGGTCATCGAGGAGGCGCCGTCGCCATTTGTGGATGCAGAGTTGAGACATCGAATGGGGGAGGCGGCGGTCAGTCTGGCCAGGGCTGTCGGCTACACGAATGCCGGGACCATGGAGTTTCTGGTCGACCCCTCCAAGAACTTCTATTTCCTGGAGATGAATACCCGACTGCAGGTGGAGCATCCGATCACGGAGATGGTGACCGGGTTCGACCTGGTGAAAGAGCAGATCCGAATCGCGGTGGGCGAGGCGCTCTCGGTGCGGCAGGATGAGATTCGGCTGCACGGGCACGCGATCGAGTGTCGCATCTACGCCGAGGACCCGTTCAACAACTTTATCCCCTCGCCCGGACGAATCCGGGCGCTGCGCACACCTGGCGGACCGGGTCTTCGCATCGAAAGCGCGATCTATGAAGGATGCGATGTGCCGATTCATTACGATCCCATGATCGCAAAGTTGATCGCTTGGGGATCTGATCGTAGGGAGGCGATAGGGCGGCTGCGCCGCGCCCTGGCCGAATATGTCATCCTTGGCGTGAAGACGAACATCCCGTTTCATCGGCAGGTCCTTGAGCTTCCGCAGTTCGTGACGAGTCAGATCAATACGGAGTTTCTGGAGAGCTGGCTCGCCAAGGGGCTATCGACGGAGACGGGCGCCTTTGCAGAGATCGCGTTGATCGCCGGCGCGCTCTATCTGCACACGAAGAGGCGCACGGCCCCATCACCCGTTTCGCAGGGCGGTCAAAGGGACAGTTCATGGAAGTTGGCCGCACGTCAGGACGCGCTGCGACGACGATGATCTATTCGGCTGAGTTGCAAGGCAGAACGCATAGACTGGTCGTGAAGGGAAAGGGATCACAGGTGCCGGTTCAGGTGAATGGGGACATCTACGAGGTCGATTTCAGCGCTGCCGACGGGAGCCTCCTGTCGCTGCTCGTGATGGGCCGGTCGTACGAGGCTGATGTCGTCGAGGAGGCGGAGGGTGTCCTGACGGTCTGGGTTGAGGGCGAAACGTACCGAATCGAATATGAGGCGGAGGGACGTCGTCGCAGGCGGAGCGCCGGCATCGCAGGTCATGGCGCCGTCGGTCGCCAGACGATTACGGCCCCAATGCCGGGGAAGGTCGTGGCGGTGCTCGTTTCCCCGGACCAGGAGGTGACCGCCGGTCAGGGGATCATCGTCATCGAGGCGATGAAGATGGAAAACGAGTTGAAGGCATCGAGGCCTGGAGTGATCAAAGAGATCAAGGTCCAGGAGGGATCTGCTGTGGGCGGGGGTGACGTCCTGGTGGTGATCGAGTAGGCATATGGACGCCGAGGAAGAGGTCACACAATTGAGGCGCGGATTCGATCGCTGGCGGACGAACGTGCTGGAGCCGGCTCTTGTCCGCACCCCGGAGCGACAACAGGGGTGTCGAACGAGTTCCGACATCGAGGTAGAGCGCCTCTACACCCCGCTCAATCTCGCCGACCAGGACTATCTGACGCGGTTGGGTTTTCCCGGCAGTTATCCCTACACCCGCGGGGTGAGACCGACGATGTATCGAGGTCGTCTCTGGACCATGCGGGAATATGCGGGCTACGGGACCGCAGCGGAGACCAATCGGCGGTTTCACTTTCTGCTTGAACAGGGCCAGACGGGGCTGTCGGTAGCCTTTGATCTGCCTACCCAACTCGGCTATGACGCCGACGATCCGCTGGCTGTCGGCGAGGTGGGCAGGGTGGGCGTCGCCATCGACTCGCTGGCCGATATGGAAACTCTGTTGCAGGATATTCCCCTTGACGGGGTCAGTGTCTCCATGACGATTAATGCGACGGCGGCCATCCTGCTGGCAATGTATGTGGTGGTGGCCAGGCGGGCGGGTATCGCGCCGGAACGGCTTGCAGGCACCATTCAGAACGATATCCTCAAGGAGTATATCGCCAGAGGGACCTACATCTTCCCGCCAGGGCCTTCCATGCGCCTGGTGACCGACACGGTGGTCTACTGCGCCGAGCATTTGCCGCGCTGGAATGCGATCAGCGTCAGCGGGTATCACATTCGGGAGGCCGGCTCAACGGCGGTCCAGGAGGTAGCCTTTACGCTGGCGAACGGCATTGCCTATGTCGAGGCGGCGACGGCGGCCGGACTCGACGTCGATCGGATCGGCTCGCAGCTCTCGTTCTTTTTCAATGCCCATAACGATTTCCTGGAAGAGATCGCCAAGTTCCGCGCGGCCCGTCGTCTCTGGGCCACTATCATGCGAAAGCGCTTTTTGGCGCACGATCCGCGGTCGTGGATGCTGCGCTTTCATGTGCAGACCTCCGGCGTAAGTCTGACGGCGCAGCAGGCCGAGAATAATCTGGTCCGCGTGGCGTTGCAGGCCCTCGCGGCCGTTCTGGGCGGGGTCCAGTCGTTGCATACCAACTCGCGCGACGAGGCGCTGGGGCTTCCCACCGAAGACGCAGTTCGTCTCGCGCTCAGAACCCAACAGATCATCGCCTATGAGAGCGGGGCGGCGAATATGGTCGACCCGCTTGGCGGATCCTACTGTGTGGAGGCGCTGACCGATCGGATCGAAGGCGAGGCGTCGGCCTACATCGAGAAGATCGACGCGATGGGTGGGATGCGTGGCGCCATCGAGCGCGGGTTTGTTCAGCGGGAGATCCAGGAGGCTGCGTACCGGGAGCAGCGGGCCACTGAGGAGCGGCAGCGTATCGTCGTCGGGGTCAATGAGTTTACCAGCGACGAGCCGGTCCACTTTCCCGTCTTTGCTGTGGACCCCGGGCTTGAAATGGAACAGCGGGCTAAGCTGGCTCAGCTTCGCCGCAGTCGGGATAACGACCGGGTAGCGCGGGCGCTCCATCGGTTAGGGGAGGCGGCAAGGACCGATGTGAACCTGCTACCGATCTTACTCGAGGCGGTGGAGAGCTACGCGACCATCGGGGAGATGTGCGCCGTACTGCGGCGTGTCTTCGGCCAGCATCGCGAATCGGTGGCACTATGACGGGGGTTGGGGGATGGGGGTTGGGGGATGGGGTGGAGCAGAAATGGGCTAACCCCTAACCCCTGACCCCTGATCCCTGTTTGTGAGATGGTACATCGAATTGAGCACATTGCGGTTGCGGTGAAGGATCTCGAGGCCTCAACCAGGCTGTTTGAGATCCTTCTGGGTCTCAACGGGAGCGAGATCGAGACATTGCCTAATGAGCGGGTGAGGGTCGCATTCTTCGAACTTGGGGAAGGTCGCCTCGAACTGGTGCAGGGGATCGGCGCCGACAACCCGATGAGCACATTTATCGAGAGACGTGGCGAGGGACTCCACCATATCTGTTTTGAGGTCGACGATCTCTGCGAGACGTTGAAGCAACTTCATGCAGCGGGATTCCCTCTGATCAACAATGTCCCCAGGACGGGATCCCGCGGAACCAAAGTGGCCTTTGTGCATCCACGGGGATGCCATGGTGTTCTGGTAGAGCTGGTTGAGCAACCCAACAGCGCATAGCCACAGGAGGAACGCGATGGGTTGTTCACGATCTATTCGGTCGGTTCTGTTCGCTCCGCTTACTCTCCTCTTCTTTCTTTTCCTCTCTTCCATATCGGTCGTCACCGTACCCGGCGGATCGGCGTTCGGTCAAGAGCGGCCTGCTGTCCGCAGCCGAGGCGCGGCCTTGGCTCGGGAACAGCAAGGCGGGGTCGCTGAAGCCGCCAGGGTTGTGGCCGAACGACTCGCCGCCGCCTTTCCTCGCGTTCAGGGCCTGATCATCGGCTTTGAGGGCGATCTGGTTCTGATTGACCGTGGATCTGCGGAGGGTGTTGTTCAGGGAATGGAACTGGACGTCTTCCGCGAAGGGGAGGAGTTTAAGCACCCGTTTACGGGGGAGGTGCTTGGCAGGCTGGACAAGGATCTCGGAACCATCCGCATCCTCCATGTCCGCGAGCGCTATGCCGAGGCGGCGATCATCAAAAAGGCGGAGAAGACGGGGTTTCGCAAAGGCGACCGGGTGAGGGTCTCCATGGCGCGGATGATTGTGGCGTATCCGAATGTCGATACGGAAGAGGTCGGCGGGATAGGCGTACGATCCGTGACGAAGGATCTGGCGGCGGCCCTGGTTCGGACAGGACGCTTCGAGCTGATCGACGAGCGCCAGTTGCGCTCCTTGTTGATGGCCGACAAGGAGCTGAAGGCCGTGGAGTTGGCCGATCCTCGAGTGCTCAAGCAACTCGCCGATAAGGGCAAGATCCAGGTGCTCTTGCTGAGCCGTCTAACCCCATTGACCGATGGGGTATCGCTCGACGTCCAGGCCTATTCAACGCTGACCGGTCACGCGATTGTGCTGGCCAGTGCGCAGATTCAGTCCGGTCTGCCTGCTCCGGATACGCCATCCCGTACACCGCAGCCGACACCGGCAGCCCGGTCGGCGATTGCACCGCCACAAAGCGGTAAGACGGCTCCCGCGACTCCGCAAGAATCCGGCAGGCTTTCGGTTGCCTCGATGCCCTCTGGGGTGTCTGAGCCCATCGTCCTCGAACCGGCATTCGAAGGCGTCATGACGGCCATGGGTGCCGCCGACCTGAACGGGGACGGGAAAAGCGAACTGTTGTTGGTCGGGTCAGGTCGGCTTGCGGTTTTTCGATTCGACAACGCCCATCTGAGGTGGCTTGGGGAGTACCCGTTAGACGGGAAAGACCCGGTGGTAACACTGGAGGCAACGGATGTGACCGGTGATGGAGGGGCGGAGATCATCATGACCCTCTCGCGCAGGGGACGTGTTCACGCGTTGATCGTTCAGTGGGCCGAAGGTAAGCTGAGATTGCTGTGGGAGACGCCCGATCTGATCCTTCGGCCGCTCTCCTCCGACGGGAAAACCGTTCAGCTCTTTGGTCAGGCGGTAGTTCCTGGAGATCGCGGTGCCAAACCGATTCATCGGTATATGTGGGACGGACAACGCTTCCATGCGGGACCGACCCTCGATGTTCCGTCGGGCCTTTCGCTGCTGCAATTTACGATGGCCGATCTTGCCGGGGACGGAGCCGTGCGCCTGATGACCTTCCTGGGAGGTACGACTCTTGAGATCGGCTCGCAAACCGGAGCGCTTATTGGTAGCTACAGAGTGGGCGAAGTGCAGACAGGTTCGACGGACGGAGCGGGCCCTCGGATACTGGTTGATAAGCAAAGTGAGGCAGAGAGATCGCAGATTATCTTGCGAGGCGAGCAGAAGGGTGAGGGCTCATTGCTGGGTCGATGGACCGGCGACAAGGCAGCGCGTCTTGTTGTCCTGAAGTGGGACGACGCCGGATTACATGAGGTGCGGCAGATACCTGTCGCTGATGGAGCGCTGGCGGATTACGCCGTTGCAGATCTCGGAGAAAAGTTCGGACGTCGTCTTCTGGCGCTCGTTGTGAAGAGCGGGACATTGGGATTAGGCGCGAAGAGCGAGATTCGCGCCTTTCGAATTCGATAAGCGTCGTGTCCGTCTGTAACTGATGACTAAAAAGCTCTAGACAACTAACGATACAAGCGAATATAGTCGAGCATCCTTCTGCTGCGTAGATGTCGACTACACGCCCCTGCTTATTCCGAGAAAATCTATGAAGAGACGTGGGCTCATATGGACTGCGATGTGGACTGCGCTGTTCGGTCTGATTCACACGGCCGAGCCGGACTCCGCTGCCGCCGGTGGGTTTTCCCTGTTTGTGGAGAGTGGTGCAGCGGCAGTGGGAAATGCGCAGGCCGGCGGCGCCGCGCTGGCCGAGGATGCCACGACGGTCTTTTTTAATCCCGCCGGCTTGACCAGACTGGAAGGTCGGCAGCTTTCGATGGTGGGCTCCGGCGTCGGGCCGTCGGCCAATTTTGCAAACTCTCGTGCTCACCCGTCTACATCCGCGATTCCGTCGATTCCGCTGACCGGCGGCGACGGCGGCGACGCGGGAAGTTGGGCGTTTGTGCCGGCGACATTTTATGCGATGGACCTGGCGCCTGGACTGAAGTTCGGGATGGGACTCAACGCGCCGTTCGGCTTGAAGACAAAGTATGACCACGACTGGGTGGGACGCTATCATGCGATCAAATCGGAGTTAAAGACCATCAGTATGACACCAGCGCTGGCGCTGAAGGTGAACGACAGGCTGTCGCTGGGGGTCGGGTTCATCGCAGAATGGGCGAAGGCGGAGCTGACGAAGGCGATTGATTTTGGTTCCGCCTGCTTCGGGTCCGCATTCGGGCCGGCGGCCTGTACCGCGGCGGGGATCCTGCCTCAGACGAAGGATGGTCGGGCCAAGGTGGAAGGCGAGGACTGGGGTTTCGGGTTCAGTCTCGGCGCGCTCATCCAGGTCGTTCCCTCGACACGCGTGGGCCTGACCTATCGCTCCAAGATCACCCACGTGATCAGCGGTACGGCGACATTCAGGAAGCCCACTTTGCCCGGCCCATTTGCCGCACTGACGTCTACGCCGGTTACGACCAACAATGCCGCCCAGGCGAGCCTGACCTTGCCCGAAACGCTGTCGATCAGCTCCGTCACCCAGATCAATCCGAAATGGTCGGTGTTGGGTGATATCACCTGGACCAACTGGAGTCGCCTCGATGAGTTACGGATCCGCTTCAGCAACGGTGCCCCGGACAGCGTGACTCAAGAGAACTGGCGCGACACTGTTCGCCTTGCGCTGGCCGTCAACTATCAGGCCACCGACGCCTGGAAGCTGCGGGCCGGCTGGGCCTACGACCCGACCCCGGTGAAGGATAGATTCCGCACCCCGCGGATCCCCGACGAGGATCGTGTATGGCTGTCGGTGGGGACAAATGTGAAGTTGTCGCCCGCAAGCTCTCTGGACTTCTCGTACGCCCACCTCTTCGTTAAGGATGCGTCAAGCAACGATGCGGTAGCGGGGGCGGGAACCTTGCGGGGGCACTATGACGACCATGTGGATGTCATCGCGGCCCAGTTGAACTATAGGTTTTAGCGTCGTGCTTCTGAAATTCGCTACATATTTCCAGACGTCATTCCGGCCAAGCCCGCCCACCGGGCGCGAGCCGGCATCCAGGGAGTAGCGTGAGTTCTGGATTCCCGCTTTTGCGGGAATGACGACACATGGGGCACCTACTTCTACGCCGCACTTCTGACTCAGAACGCTAGCTTTTTTCGTGGATTTGTTCGGCCAGGTAGTTCTCGTACCCCAGTTCGTTGATCGTGTGAAGCTGCGCCTCGATCCACCCGACGTGGCGTTCCTCATCGGTCGTAATGCGCTCCAACAACTCACGGCTCCCGGTATCCTGAAGCTCAATACAGAGCTGAATACCCGGATTCAGCACCTGGAGCGCGGCTATCTCCAGCGCGAGATCGTTCTCAAGCTGCTGCCGGACATTGGTGCCGACGGCGATAGGATCGCACGCCGATATGTTCGGACGCCCGTCAAGGAAGAGGATGCGCTCGATGAGCTTGTCGGCGTGTTTCATCTCCTCGATCGATTCCTCCATGATCGCCTTGGTCAGGACCTGATACCCCCAACCGTCGCACATCTTGGCATGTAAGAAGTACTGATTAATCCCGGTCAACTCCATCCGGAGCACGTTGTTCAACAGCTCAATGATCTGCAGATGTCCGTGCATGTTGTCTCCTTGTGGGCTCTGTCGGCATGATGGATTCCGGTGTGGGGTGCTTACGTACTCTTCAAGAAATCGCGTGCGTCTTCGTAGGCCGGATCGATTTCAAGGGCTCGCTTGGCGCAATGAGCGGCTCCACTGCCGTCACCTAGTCCCCTCAGACAGAGGGCCTTGTGAAGCCATGCCTCCTTGTAATTGCTGTCGTATCGAAGTGCTTCGTTCAGACAACTGATCGCCGCGGCGTAGCGTTTCTGGCTGGACAGACAGGTCCCCTTGCAGTACCACGCCTCCAGGAGTTTGGCCGGATCTTTCAGCTCTTTGATGGCGCGGTCGAATAACTCGATGGCGTAGTCGGACTCCTGGATATGCATCAGCGCCTTCGCGTTATTCAACAGCAGGTCGCCGTTCATCGCGCCCTGTGGTCCGGATGCCTTCTGGTCAGCGGTCCCGGTCACAGAGGGTACGGCCAGCGTTAGATACGATTCTCCCTTCAGGAAAAAAAACGGCTCCTCCGCGCTTGCGGCCTTTGCCGTGATCCGATAGAGGTGACCTCGAACCCCTTTATGGCGAAGCATCTCATCAAATCGGCTGTCCTGGACATCGGTTGCATACCGAAGCAGCAGGTTGGAGTAGAGCGTGCTCAGGTGTTGGCCGCGGAGTCGCTCTTTTTCCTGAGCGGGCAACGGGCTGTGTTCCAACTCCTCCGACGTTGCGATAAACGCATCGGAGGATGAAAAGAGAGCATATGCGAGGGCGGAAGGAGAGATCGCCAGAAATCGCGGTAACCAGGACCGCTCTTCCTCGGAGAGTTTCAGGCGGAAGCGCCCCTCCACATACGATCGCAGACCGGCGACCAGCGTCTGGACGGCAAAATTCGAGCGAAGAAACTTAAACCGCTGGGGACTGTCCAGAAACAGGCGAGCGAGACTGAGGAAGATATCAAACTCCGGTTTAATGGAATATCGATTACACCGCCATCGCGGCTGCCCGGCCGCCTCTGCGACCAGGAACCCTTCATCGACAAGCTCCTGCAACACCTCCCGAAGATCATTCAGGGGTTCTTTCGTCTCCCGCGACAGGAACTCGATGTCCTTCTGTCCGGATTCCGCCAGGGCGAGGAGAACCTTTTCCATGGCTTGCAGATTCAGAAGGTGCTTTCCCTTCAAGGAGCCGTCCAGCCGCTTCAGGGTACCGGCAATGCGAAGGGAGACCGGGGAACCGTAGGCATCGAGGACCACATATGCCGCGCCTCGCTTCGCTGCTACTCGAAATATCCAGTAGAATCTCCCCGCCGCAAAAGCCAGGTGCCCCGCCTCAAGCTGCGCCCTGGTTCGACTTTCTATTGAGTGAATGATTTGATCCGGAGATGCGACCAGCTTGGCGCGCCGAAGCAAGGCGCAGATCTTATCTACCCCGAGCAGGTGATAGTCGCCCCTCTCGGAGCTGTCCAATCGGGCAAACCAGCTTTTGGTGGTTGGATGGAAGCCGGAGAATGAGAAAAAGATCCCGCTCAGTTCCTTATCGCGGCGTCGCGCTAATAAGTAGCGTTTATGGACCTCTTGCAGTTCCCGCGGACGAATTTCGTGAGCGATCGTACACCCGTGACAGTGCAGGCGTTGACCGGCGGAACGGTGGCGAGCCCTCAGATCAACGGCGAGACGAGCGGGGGACAGTGTCGAATGAAACTCGGTATAACCTAACTCATCAAGAAGATCCTCTGTGAGCTGCGCTAAGGCGAGTGTCTTCTCCTTATTTGATCCAGCCAGGATCTTCATACCTATCGCCTCAGGAGACGATTTCGCGATGGTCCTTGGCTGTTTTGGTGTCACCCTTCACAACCCTCCTCACACAGTAGGTCCCCGGAGCGTGGCCTTTTTTTATTTTTTAGCATAAGGAGAGACCAGGGTCAAGTTGGAAGTTCTTTTGTTGCTATAGGCTGGCTTGGAGTCATCCGAGGTTGACAAGTGCGGGGCGATCATAGTATGTAACAGGCGTAGAGATGCGGTAAAATACGTTATGCAGTACATAACCTGATGTAGCATAACTCAATGATATACAAGGTACCTATTGGACATATGGCGGTGCGGTATGGATGAGTTGAGAAGAGTGGTGGGAGTGCGTCGAAAAGGGGACGCCTTACGCGCGGTTGAGACCCAAATCGTACAGGAGAAATCGAGTGTGCTGGGCCGGGCCGGGGTGCGATTGGATGAGGCATTGGCAGCCCTTAGGCAGGCGTGGACGGCCCTTGATGAGGTCGAGCGTCGTCTTCGGCAGGGTGGAAATTCGGTTGAGGCGGCGAGCAAGCTTCGATCTATGCATGCCAAGCTGGTTGGCGACATCGGGGTGCTTCGTCAGCGCGCCCATCTCGCCCACCAGTCCCTCATTATCCAGAGAGAAGCCGTGGGGGCGTGGCATCATACCGATGTGGAGCGGTGCTACCGAGTGGCGGAGGACTTAGCATGAAGATCCGAGTGCGATGTTTTGCCGCCGTCCGTGATATCGTGGGCGCCGGCGAACTGATAGTGGAGCTACCGGAGGGGAGTACGTTGGGTCACCTTGTGCAGCAGCTCTCCAGTCGGTTTCCGCGACTGCAATCGCTGGCCGGGTCAGTCCTCTTTTCTGTCAATCGGGAATATGCATCAGTTGAGACACAGTTGGCGGCAGGGGATGAGGTCGCGTTTATTCCACCTGTGAGCGGGGGGAGCGGTGTTTGAAATCACCGATCAACCGCTTTCGCTGGAGCCTCTTGTCGCTGCCGTGAAACGATCAAGCTCCGGCGCCGTTGCGACCTTCTTAGGCGTGGTGCGGGAACAGACGCGCGGCCGACAGGTTCGTTACCTGGAGTACGAAGCATACCAGGAAATGGCGATTCCCAAAATGCGGAAGATCGCCGAGGAGATCCGCCTGAAGTGGAAGGTGGACGAAATCGCCATGACACATCGGATCGGCCGTCTACAGATCGGTGAGGCGAGCGTCGTCATCGCCGTATCCGCGCCCCACCGCCGCGAGGCGCTTGCCGCCTGCGCCTATGCGATCGATCGCCTGAAAGAGATGGTCCCGATCTGGAAGAAGGAGGTCTGGACGGACGGCGAAGAGTGGGTGGGCCCAGGCGGCTGTACGCACCACTGAACCATCGGTCATTGCGAGGAGCGCTGCGACGAAGCAATCTCACCGTTCTTCGCACATTCAAACACGATGAGATTGCCACGCTCCCGCTGGTCGCTCGCAATGACGCCTGAGGGGACTTTGTGGATCATGGCCTGTGTTCGCTACTGGCGCTGTCAGGCCTGATAGTCCTCGGCGTCGATCATACGTTGAGCGATCGCCCGCCGTAGGCGGGTGGTGTTGATCGGTATGTAGCGGGTCAACTTCTTGAGGGCGCTGAGTTGCGTCCAGAGGGCATCCCCTTCCTCCATCGCGGCCAGGCCCTCCTTGGCCAGGAGTTCGATCCGGAGGAAGGCATCGTTGGCGTAGACCGTGACCATGTCGGATTTCGAGACGGCGACGCTCTCGCTATCCCGCCGCGCAGATTTGAGCGCTCGAAGCAGCGCGCTTTCCATGGCAAATAGTTCTATCACCATGTCGCTCAATATTCCGAGGATCTCCTGCTCGTCCTGAAGTCGCTCGCGATACCGCTGCACGGCGACTCCCGAAACCATCAACGCGATCTTCTTTGCCGACCGCAGCAGCCGGGTCTGCTCGCCGAGCAGACCCTCATCGGTCGCTTCCTGGCTGCTGCTATAGGCAAGCAGATCAGCGAGCAGTTTCTGGGTTGCGGCGAAAAGCGGCAGCCGCCCCTGCAGTGCCCGCCGAAAGAGTGTTGTCGGAATCAACAGCCGGTTGATCTCGTTGGTCCCCTCGAACAGCCGATTGATTCGGGCGTCCCGATAGATCCGCTCGGCCGGAAAGTCGGCGATATAGCCGTAGCCGCCGAAGATCTGGACGGTCTCGTCGGCTACGTAGTCGAGGGCCTCAGAGGCATAGATCTTGTTGATTGAGCACTCAACGGCATACTCCTCGACCCCCTTGGCGGTTTCAAGCCCTGCTCGTTCATCCTGCCGGTCGATGCGTGATACACGTCGTTCAATCAGGCCGGCCGTCCGATAGACCATCGACTCGGCGACATAGGTCCGAATCGCCATCTCGGCCAGCTTTTTCTGGATCAGGCCGAACGAAGCGATCGGCTGACCGAACTGGATTCGCTGCTTCGCGTACCTGATCGCTTCGCGCAGCGCCAGTTTGCAGAGACCGACACAGCCGGCCCCCAGTTTAAATCGACCGATGTTCAAGAGGTCGAAGGCGACCTTGTGACCCCTGCCGATCTCATAGAGGAGGTTCTCTACCGGGACCTTGGCGTTCTCAAGGATCACGCTTCGTGTGGAGGTGCCCTTGATCCCCATCTTTTCTTCTTCCGATCCCAAGGTCACGCCGGGGGTCTCTTTGTCGATGATAAACGCGGTAAACTTGTCGCCGTCCACCTTGGCGTAGGTGATATAGAGATCGGCAAAGGCAGCGTTGGTGATGAACTGCTTGGTTCCATTCAAGATGTAGAGCTGCCCGTCAGGCGAGAGGACCGCCTTGGTTCTGGCGCTGAGGGCATCGGAGCCGGAGCCCGGTTCGGTGAGCGCGTAGGAGCCGATTTTGGCCCCGGCGGCGAGGAGGGGCAGATAACGCGCCTTCTGTTCCGTGTTGCCGAACCAGGCAATCGGGAGCGATCCGATCCCGGTGTGATCCAACAGCGAGATGGCGAACGAGCCGCCCTGAATCATCGCTTCGGCAATGACCGTGGAGGTCGGGATATCCAGTTCCAGGCCGCCATACCGGGCCGGGATGTCTACCGACAACAGCCCCAACTCGCCGGCCTTCCTGATGAGGGTGCGCGTCAGATCCCAGTCCTGATGCTCAAGCTGCTCGACATGGGGCGTGACCTCGGCTTCAATGAACTCGCGAGTCAGCTTTCGCATCATCTGCTGCTCCTCGCTCAGATCTTCAGGTGTGAAGACCTCCGACGCCGATATCTCCCGAAGGAGGAAGCTCCCGCCTGGAACGAACTCATCGTTTGCCATCGTCATGTAGCTCTCTCGTAAGACCAAGGTATCGAGCGCGTGGTGAATAGAGGATTGTGCAGCGTTTCCTATACCCTTAGCCCGCTGCTGTCAATACGCCTTTTGGCGTATAGCGCATTTCTCAGAGCCTCCGACCGGTTCTACACCCTACACCCAACACCCTACACCCGCTCGAAAATGCCGGCAGCGCCCATTCCTCCGCCGATGCACATCGTGACCATTCCGTAGCGAACGCTTCGTCGCTGCATCTCGTACAGCAATGTCGCGGTCAGCTTTGCGCCGGTACAGCCGAGGGGGTGACCCAGCGCAATGGCGCCGCCGTTGACGTTTACCCGCTCCGTCTGCAGCTTCGCCTCGCAAATGACGGCCAGCGCCTGCGCAGCAAACGCCTCGTTCAACTCGATCAGGTCGATCTGGTCCAGGGTGAGCCCTGCAAGTCGGAGCGCCTTTGGGATCGCATCGACCGGTCCTACTCCCATCAGCTCCGGCGGGACGCCCGCAACGGCGAATGCACAGAAACGAGCAAGCGGTTTCAGGCCTAATCGTTGTGCTTTTTCTCCCGACATCACTAACACCGCGGCCGCCCCGTCGCTGGTCTGCGACGAATTGCCGGCGGTTACTGTACCGCTCCGGTGGAACACCGATGGAAGTCTGGCCAGCGCCTCGGCGGAGGTATCGAATCGAACCCCCTCATCAGTGTCAAAGATGATCTTGTTGGTAACGACGCGCGGCGAATCCTCTCCGAGAAATGTCGTCTTGTGGATGCTGAGCGGAACGATTTCGTCCTTGAATCGTCCAGCTCGAATGGCGGCTGCCGCCTTGAGGTGACTGTGAAGCGCAAAGCTGTCCTGTTCCTCCCGACTCACGCAATACGTTTGAGCCAGGTGTTCAGCGCTGTTGCCCATGGAGATGTAGACGGCAGGATAGTGTTCGGCGAGCTGAGGATCGGGCGCATACGTGTTTCCGCTCATGGGCACCAGGCTCATGCTCTCGGCCCCGCCGGCGATGATGACCTCGGCAAAGCCGGCCATAATCCGCTCAGCCGCGGTCGCGATCGTCTGGAGCCCGGAAGAGCAGAAGCGATTGACCGTCTGTCCCGGGACCGTGTGCGGGAGTCCCGCCCGCAGCGCCGCAACCCTGGCCATATTCATTCCCTGTTCTGCCTCCGGAAAGGCACAGCCCAGGATGACGTCCTCGACCTCATCGGGCGCCAGGGTGGGCGTCCGCTTCAGCAGGTCTGCGACGACGGCGGCTGCCATCACTGTCGGTGGTGTGGCGCAGAGCGTCCCGCGAGGCGCCTTGCCTACCGCCGTCCTCGCTGCCGCCACAATCACTGCCTCTCTCATTTGGTCACTCCAAAGGCTAGGGTTTAGGGTCTAGGGTACAGGGTTTAAGATTCACGAATTGGAGATTTTGCTTTTACCCTATACCCTAACCCCTATACCCTATCCCCTAGTTTCTAAGCGGTTTACCCGTTTTCAGCATATGCTCCATACGCGCCTGCGACTTGCGTTCGCCGCACAGGCCGAGGAATGCCTCCCGCTCCAAATCCAGCAGATATGCTTCACTGACCAGGGTTCCGGGTGCCACCTCGCCGCCGGCTAAGATGCCGGCCAGCTTCCTGGCAATCAGTTCGTCGTGATCGCTGATGTACCCACCACACTTCATATTATACAACTGCGTACGGGCGGCGGCCATGGCGCGGGTCCCCAGAACCTTAATGTCCTCTCTTGACCGGGGTGGAGCAGATCCTTCGGCAACCATCCCGAGGGCCACCTGTTTGGCCTCGTGCAGCAGGCGATCCTGATTCATCGAAAAACTGTCGCTTCGCCTCAGGTAGCCAAGCCGCTGGGCGTCCTTCGCGCTGGTTGACACCTTCGCAAGGGCGACCGTCTCGAAGGCATGCCGAAAGAACGGAAGGAGATCGACCTCCGCCCCCTCTGGGATCCCTTCGAGACTGCGCAGCAGCAGCTCCTTACAGCCGCCGGCGGCCGGGATCAACCCGACCCCGACCTCCACAAGGCCCATATAGGTGTCGGCCGCCGCGCGAATCTTTGCAGCGTGAAGACAGATCTCGCAGCCGCCGCCAAGGGTCATGGAAAACGGGGCCGCCACCACCGGCTTTTCGAAGAGTTTGAGCGCCATGTTGGCGTCCTGGAAGGTTCGTATCATCAGCTCGATCTCGTCCCAGTTCTCCTCCTGGGCTTCAAACAGGAGAGCCATCAGGTTCGCACCGACGCAGAAGTGTCGTCCCTGGTTCCCGATCACAAGGGCGTCAAATCGCTCAGCGCATTGCTGCAGACTGGTCCGTATCATCCGGATGATATCGGGACCGACGCTATTGTTCCTGGAGTGAAACTGCAGGCAGGCGACCCCGTCGCCCAGGTCGAGCAGCGACGCACCGGGATTGTGCGCGACCACCTGCCCCCGCTCATGCAGCGTCCGGAGGCGGATGATTCCGGGTCGTTCCGGGATTTCGATCTCTTTAGCCGTACCGAGGTCGAAGACGTATTGCCGTCCCGTCTCGCGACGGTAGAAGCTGCGCGCGCCGCTCTGCAGCAGGGTAGTAACCAGTGGCGGAAGGGCCTTACCCTCCTGCGCCATCCTGGCGCTCGCCTTCTCAACGCCAAGCGCGTTCCAGAGTTCGAACGGTCCCAGCTCCCAGCCGAAGCCCCATTTCATGGCATGGTCCACGCTGGTGATGTCATCGGCGATTTCGGGAATCCGGTCTGCAGCGTGGAGCAGGGTCTCACGCAGGAGCGGCCACACGTAGCGCCCCGCCCGGTCGTCGGCAAAGGCAAGCGCTCGCACTCGTTCTGCGGGGTCCTCGATGCCCTGGGTCATGTCGAGCGAGGGGAGCGGAACCGGCTGTCTTGAACGGTACTCCATGGTCTTATAGTCGAGGACGAGGATCTCGCTCCCTTCAGCCCCCTTGACCCGTTTGTAGAACCCCTGCCCGGCCTTCTCGCCGGTCCAGCCCCGTGTGACCAACTCAAGCAAAAACGGCGGGGCGGCATAAATCGCTCGCTCTTGCGGGTTTATCAGAGCTCCTGCGATATTGGCGGCGATTTGAACGATGGTATCGAGGCCGACCAGATCGGCTGTTCGAAACGTGGCGGTCTTTGGGCGACCGACGGCCGGTCCGGTGAGCCGATCCACCTCTTCGATTGAATAGTCGCCCTCAATCATCAGTCTCATGGCGGTAAAAAAGCCGAAGGCGGCAATCCGGTTGGCGATGAAGTTGGGGGTATCTTTTGCGACGACGATTCCCTTGCCGAGCGACCGCTCCGCAAACGCGGCTACGCGCTGCATCACATCGGGCAGGGTATCCGGACCGGGGATTAATTCCAGGAGTTTCATATACCGCGGGGGATTGAAGAAGTGCGTGCCGAGAAAGTGCCTTTGAAAGTCGGGAGATCGCCCCTCAGCCAATCGCCGGATGGGGATCCCCGAGGTGTTGCTGCTGGTGAGCGTTCCCGGCCTGCGATGGGCCTCCACCTTGGCGAAGAGCGCCTGCTTGATCTCAAGCCGCTCCGGCGCCGCCTCGACAATCCAGTCGGCCTGGGAGAGCCATCCGAGATGATCCTCGATGTTACCGGTTGTGATCAGGCGGGCGTCTGTGGCTGAAAAAAAGGCGGGCGGGGAGACCGTAAGGGCGGCCTCAAGCCCTTTCGCCGCGAGGCGATTGCGGAATGCGGGGCTGTCGGTGCTGAGCCCCTTGCGTCGATCTTCCTCGTTCAGCTCAGGCGGGATGATATCGAGCAGGCAGGTTGGGATGCCCGCGTTGGCCAGATGGGCAGCGATACCGCTCCCCATGACACCCGCGCCCAGAACCGCCGCACGCTTGATAGCCGATGACATTCGATCTCCGCCCTACCTGACAGCAGGCTGGTCCTTTCACGTCATTGCAAGCCGAAGGCGAAGCAATCTCACCGTTGTGAATCACACTCTGAGCATACTGAACGGGCCGCAGGTTGTAAAGGCGAATAGCGGGAGTCGGAGAAGAGGGCGGCATGCCTACTTGGCGGCGCGGGTGCGCAACTCTTTCAGCGCCGACTCCAGGCGCTTGACCTCTTCACCGTAACCGGCGAAGTTCCCCTGCCGAAGCAACTCCTGCGCCCGCGTATAATGGTCGTAGGCGCGCGTCGCCAGCGTTCTGAGCGGGACCTCGACCTCGGGTAATCCGGGGGCACCGGACGGCGGCCGTGCCTCAATCGGTCCCCTTACTGCGGCGCCGAAAAGTCTGGCCAGGGTGGCGTCAAGACTCCCTTCCATGGCGATCTGATTACCGTAGGCGGCAATAATCCGCTTCAACTCCGGCAGCGACCCCTTCTCGGCCGCGAGGTAGAGCGGCTGGACATAGAGTAACGACTGCTCGATCGGGATGGCCAACAGGTTGCCCCGGATCACGGTGGAGCCCGCTTGACTCCAGAGTGCGATTTGTTGCGAGATAAACGCATCCTGGTCGATGCGGGCGCTGATCTGTTGCGGTCCATACACCAGCTTGGCCTTGGGGAAGTTGAAAGCTGTCAGCTTACCGTAATGCGGCGGGTCGCTGCGGGCCGCCAACCAGGCGATCATGTTGTCTCGCTTGTTGGGCGTAAACGGTAGAAGCAGGACGAACTCTTCCCTCGGCTCGCCGGGAATCCGCATGATGGTGTAGTATGGTTCCGCGCCGACAGGAACGCTCCAGAGATCCTCTTTGTTGTAAAAGACCTGCGGATCTTGCATGTGGTAGGTGCTGAACATCCTTGCCTGGACGCTGAACATCCCCTGAGGATAGCGAAGGTGAGCCTTGAGGTCTTCGGGCATCGCGTCGAGGGGCTGAAACAGATCCGGAAAGGCCTGATCATATGCCTTGATGACGGGGTCGTCGGGGTCGGCCAGGTAGAAGCTGAGACTTCCGTTGTAGGCATCCACCACCGCCTTGACCGAGTTGCGAATATAGTTGCCAAGCCCGCGAATCGGTTCGGAGTACGGGAACATGTCTGAAAGTGTATAGCCGTCGACGATCCAGAACAGACGACCGTCCTGAGCGATGACCAGATACGGGTCCCGATCGAACGTCAAGAAGGGCGCCGCCTTCTTGACTCGCTCGGCAACCTGCCGGTGGTACATGATCCGGCTCTCGGGCGTCAGGTCTTGCGAGAGGAGGATCTTGAGCGTTCCGAATCGGGAGGCGAAGAGCAGCTTACGTCCGAGGGAGCTAAGCGGTACCCCCCCTTCCCCGGTGTAGGTGGTATACACGTTTTTTTCGCCGGCGGGGTAGTCCAGCTCCTGGGCCTGCGTTCTGACGATGACATAGTCGTTGGCGACCTCGCCGAAGTAGATTTCCGGGCGCGTAATTGTGAGCGCCCCGGTTGCGACGGGCGGGATATCTTTAATCAGATGCTCCGGAAGCCCTTCCTCGGTGATTCTGTTTACGGGGCCGAGGACAGCTCCATAGCCGTGGGTAAAGACCAAGTGCTCATTGATCCAACTCCGGCTTGGCAGATGCTGATGTGATAACTCCCTGGCCGAGAGCATGACCTGCCGGTACTCCCCGTCGATCTGATAGCGATCGTTGTCGACGTCCACGAACTTGTAGTAGGTCCGGATCTCCTGGGTCTGGCCGTATGTCGTCAGCAACGGACGGTGATCCCAGAGTCGAATGTTTTTGATGGTCGCATTGTTGCGTCGCAGGTCCTCCCGGGTCAGGGTTTCCGCGGCCGGAAACTCCCGTTCATCGATGCGGTCCAGGCCATAGGCCCGTCGGGTAAACAGGATATTGTGGGTGATATAGGGGCTCTCGGCCGCGATTTCATTCGGGACGACGCGGAAACGCTGGATGAAACCGGGATAGAGTCCCAGCCCGACGATGCTGCCGATCACCAGCATACCGATCCCGATCAGGACCAGCCGCCAGCCGCGGTAAAAGATCTGGGCCAGGCAGAGAAGGGCGACAAATACGGCCAGGGTCGTCAGAAAGGTGAGGACCGGAAGATGGGCGTTGATAGCGCTGTAGCCGGCGCCGAATACCACGCCGGTGGGCGAGAAGAGGAGCTCATAGGTATCGAGCCGATACCCGACCGCCTTGATCAAAAACAGCAGGGCGCCGAGGATGAGCAGGTGGGCCCGTGCCAGCCTGGTAATGACGGGACCGCGGGTTGTAAGCTGGATACCCCGGAATAGTATGTAGGTGACGGCTGTCGCCAGAAGGGTCAGGACGACCGAGGTCATCAGCCACCCGTACAGGAAGGAGAAGAAGGGCAACTGAAAGACATAGAACCCGACATCCTGTTGAAAGATCGGGTCGGCGATGCCGAAGGGTTGGGCATTGGCAAAACGGATGTAACGGTCCAACGCGCCGGCCGCCTGGAATGCCGACAGGACACCGAGCCCGAGGACGCCGGGGATCAACAGTCGGCGGAAATACGGTTCGATCACCAGGCGGCTGGGGAGACTGAATCGATCCTCTACCTCTAACAGGACATCGGTGGTGGTCAATCGACTGGCCAGGTAGAGATTGACGTACGATAGGACCGCAAAGGTTGTACCGAATGCGACCGCCAGCGTCAACTGCGTCGTGATGATCGTGACGAATACCTTGGTGAGTTTGATCTCCTGAAACCAGAGCCAGTCGACATAGAGAGGGACCGTCTGACCGCCGATCGTCAAGACGATCAGCAGGAGCAGCAGAAGCGCAATCTGCCTCCCCTTGAAATCACCGGCGGTACCGTTATACTGCGCCATCGCGCCTCCCCGTCCCAGTCAGGTTTAGATGAGTTGGAGCGCCCGCCCGGCCTCAGCCAGGGCCGTAAGCGCGGTGTCCAGGTCGGTCCGGCTGTGCGAGGCGGTGACGGTGAGCCGGATCCGTTCCGTTCCTCGCCGGACCGAAGGATAGCGGATCCCCTGGGCAAAAACACCGCGGTTCAACAACTCGTCGCAGAAATGCATGGTTCGATCGGCCCCTCCCACGATCAGCGGGATGATCTGAGTCCCCCCCGGGTCGACGTCAAATCCGATGTCGCACAGACCCGCCCTCATGTACCGGGCATTTTCCCACAGCCGCTGCCTTCGCTCCGGCTCGCCTTCGACGATGGCGAGCGCCTCAAGCACCGTGGCCAGCACAGCGGGCGGCATCGCGCAGGTGAAGATAAAGGGTCTGGATCGATTGATCAGGTAGTCGATGACGGTGCGGCTGCCGACGACATAGGCGCCAAAGCCGCCCAGCGCCTTGGCGAGGCTTCCGGTCTCGATGTCGATTCGGCCCGACACGCCCGTCGCCTCAGCCGTCCCTCGCCCGTTCTCACCGAGAACCCCGATGCCGTGCGAGTCGTCTACCATGGTCAGGCAGTCGTAGCGTTCCGCGAGATCGACGATCGCGTTGAGCGGCGCCATATCCCCATCCATACTATAGAGCCCATCAACCACGATCAGTCGACGTCTCGCGGACTGCGCCCGTTTCAGCAGCCGTTCAAGGACGATGAGGTCGTTGTGCGGGAAGATCTTGAGCCTGGCGCGCGACAGCCGACAGCCGTCGACGATACTGGCATGATTCAGCGCGTCGCTGAATACGATGTCCTGTAAATCGGTCAGCGAGGAGATGACGCCCAGGTTTGCCTGATACCCCGTACTGTAGAGGAGGGCGGCCTCGGCCTGTTTGAAGCGGGCGACCCGCCCTTCCAGTTGAGGATAGAGATCATGGTTGCCTGAGATCAGTCTGGCCGCGGCGACGCCGCAGCCGTACCGAAGCGTCGCCTCACAGGCGGCCTGTTTCACTCGCGGATGAGCGGCCAGGCCGAGGTAGTCGCTTCCCGAGAAGTGCACCGCTGATCGCCCATCGACATGAATCTGTGGGCCATGCGGACCATCGATCCGACGAAGCCATCGGTACAGGCCCGCGGTCTTCAGGTCGTCCAACTCGCGCTGAAGCGACCGAATACACGTATTCTTGAGAGAGACACCGTTGCGAACAGCAGACATCGCCACACCCTCAGATGCGATCATTGTCTGTGGATTATAGAGGAACGGTGGAGGGTGAGCAACTGGAACCGGCGATCAAGAGCCCGTGGCTACCGGTCGCGGTAGGCGTGCGTGACGTACTCGTGAAGCATCCGATCCGTATTGAAGAACGAGGCGTTTAATGCGATGGTAAACCGCATTAGCTCTGCCCATCGGAGCGGCTCATTGTAGTAGAGCGGCAGGATGGTGTTCTCCAGCTTGCAGTACAGCTCTTCGGCGTCCTTGTCGTCCCGCCGCTCGAAATGGGTCCCGTTATCTCGGGAACCGATAGCCCAGCCGGTGACCCCTTCTACGGGGACCTCAAGCCACCAACCGTCGAGTACGCTGAGGCTTGGTACGCCGTTGTGGGCCGCCTTCATCCCGCTGGTGCCGGAGGCCTCATAGGGCGGCTGCGGCGTGTTCAGCCACAGGTCGGTCCCGGAGGTGAGCAACAGGCCCAGATCCATATCGTAGTTGGGCAGGTACGCAACCTTGACCTCGGGCGCCAGCTCCTTCGCCCGACGATAGATTGTCTGAATCAACACCTTGCCCTCTTCATCCTTCGGATGCGCCTTTCCGGAAAAGATCACCTGCAACGGGCCGCGCCGGACCGATATCTGCCTGAGTCGTTCGATATCGTAAAACAGGAGATCCGGGCGCTTGTAGGCTGTTGCTCTCCGCGCGAAGCCGATCGTAAAGGTATGGAGATCGAAGGCGATATGAGTCGTTCTATTGACCTCTTGGATGAGCGCCTGCTTCGCCTCGTCATGCGCCCGTTGAATGGCGTCGAGAGGGATCCCGAGGGCGTACCGCAGGAAGAGGCTGTCGTCTCGCCAATCCGGGGTGTAGCGGTCATACAGGGCGCGAAATGCCGGGGCGGCCCAGGTCGTGGAGTGCACGCCGTTCGTGATGGAGCCGATGGCGCGGTTCGGAAACATCGCGCGCGACACCTCGCTGTGCCGCTTGGTCACGCCGTTGACGTAATCGCTCAAATGCAGTCCCACATGGGTCATGTTCAGAGCGCCGTTGCAGCAATGAAGCGCCTGTAACGCCTGCCAGTGATCCGCGCTCAGGACATGTTCGGCCAGCTCAAGGGGAAACTCATCGTGGCCGGCGGGCAGGGGAGTATGGGTGGTGAAGACGCACAGACGCTTCACCAGGTCGACGGCATCCTCCCGCCGCTGCGGCCGATGTTTGAACCTCTCGGCAAACAGCTCCAGCGCAAGGAGCGCGGCATGCCCTTCGTTCATATGGAACCTGATAATGCGGATGTAACCCATCGCCCGCAGCATGCGTACCCCGCCCACCCCAAGGATGACCTCCTGACACAGGCGATACCGCTGATCACCGCCGTACAGGTGGTCGGTCAGTGTCCGATCATAGGGGTCGTTGCAGGGGAGATCGGTATCCAGCAGCAGCACCGGAACGACGGTGCCTGATGCGCCGGTGATCAGGTATTGCCATGCGCGGACAGTGACCGACCGTCCTTCAACCTCTACCCGGCATATACCGTCCGTGAGGTGTAAGAATCGGTCGACGGGCCACGTGGCCGGCTCCTCAGATTGCCGCCCGTCTTCATCGAGTTGCTGAAGAAAGTAACCCTTTCGGTGCAGCAGCATGACACCGACCATAGACAGGCCCAGGTCGGCGGCGCTGCGCAACATGTCACCCGCCAACACGCCAAGCCCTCCGCTGTATGTCGGCAGCGGGCTTTCGAGTGCGACCTCCATCGAGAAGTACGCGATCGTCGGCGGTGCCGACCTCTCAACCTTCATAACGCTGCTGTTCCCTCCTTACGGTCGACCGGTCCACAGCGCAAAGTATTACCACGATATTCGCTCCTGCAGACAACTCAGGTAAACCTACGCTTTCTCTGGTACAAGGTCAAGTAATTTTCTTACGCTTCCGAGACGATTCTGCGCGCCATGCTCAATACGAGTGGACCGCTCTTTAACCATTTGACTCTCTTACTGTGTCGCGATAGGATAAAAAATGTTCGCAGTTCAGAGACGACCCTGTGCACGCACGAATGGCCTTACATTCATGGGTACCCGGCCAAGGAGATCCCGGATTCATCGTTGAAGGGGAAGGAGGGAGCCATGTCAGAGGCAAAAGTGGGTTACGTCAAAGACTATTTCGCGAAGGTGGGGGTGGCGGCAATTGAGCTGACCGACGGCCGATTGGCGGTAGGGGACACCATTCACATCAAGGGCCACACCACTGAACTGATCCAGCGGGTCGACTCGATCCAACTTGAACACCAGGCCCTCGAACACGCAGAGCCCGGTCAGTTGATCGGCATCAAGGTCCGCGAGCGGGTCCGCCAGCACGATCAGGTCTTCAAGGTCACCGAGTAGGGGCCGCAACTCATTAGTTGGTCAGGAGGTCTTCCGTGTCATTGCGAGGCGAAGCCGAAGTAATCTCACAGTCGTTCGTGGTACCTGCGGTGAGATTGCCGCGCTCCCGGTGGTTGCTCGCAATGACGATCGCGGCGCGGGGAGACCTCACCTCGGACTTTCATCCGCATGGGCGCACCAGTGGCGCAAGCGGTGGTGCTGCCAAAGCAGGAATTCCGACCTGGCGAGATCGCCTGGATTCCGGAGCCTGCCCCGGACCTGATCCGGGGTCAAGCCCGGAATGACGAACTCAGCGAACAGAGGTGAGTGTCAATCGTTCTTGACAATTGTTTTGGATCGCGTAAGTATGTAAGTGCTTACTTGTGATATCTGAAAGGGCCAATCGGTTGGGACACGATACGTGAGGAGCAGGATGAAGGAACGCTTGACCGCCGACGAGCGCCGCCGGCAGATCGTCGAGGTTGCAGTCGACCTCTTCTCGCGCAAGGGCTTCCGCGGCACCAGGACGCGCGAGATTGCCGAGGCGGCCGGGATCAGTGAGGCGATGATCTTCAAGCACTTTGCCACCAAGCGGGAGTTGTACGCCGCGATCCTCGAGGCCAAGTCCGTCACTGAGGAGTTGCTGGCGAGCGCGGCGGTCGCGGCGCAGAAAAATGACGATGCGGGTGTCCTGCGGGCAGTCGGCCTCAAGATGATCGAACAGACGGAGGCCGACCCGAGCCTGATGCGATTGCTGCTGTTCAGCGCCCTCGAAGGCCATGAACTGTCCGATATCTTTTTCGAATCCCGCGTCAAAACCCTGCATGAGTTTTTGAGCAGCTATATTGAAAAACGGATCAAGGAGAAACGTGTCCGATCGATGAATGCGCTGGTGACCGCACGTGGGTTTCTCGGAATGGTCGTCCATTATTTGTTAATCCACGAACTGTTCGGGGTCAAACGGCCTCCCCGCTCCTCGCCGGAAGAGGTCGTGGAGCAGTTTGTCTCCATCTTTTTGAAGGGAATCGAACGATGAGACGCGCGGTGCGCTCAGGCGGGCTCGCCGTACCGCTGTTGCTATTGGCGTTGCTGCTGTCGCTCTTGGGGTGTTCGCGGGATCAGGCGGCGAACAGCGCCCCCAACGCAAAGGACCAGAGTGTCGCGATCACAGCGAGCGCCGTCGAGGCGAGGGATGTTACACGTCGCGTAGAGGCCGTCGGGACCCTCGAGGCCGACGAAGAGGTAGCGGTCTATGCGCAGGTCTCAGGGTATCTGGAAAAGATCATGGTCGACCTGGGGGACCGGGTGAGGGCAGGCCAGCCGTTGCTGCAGATCAACCGGACCGATTTTCTGTTGCAGGTTCAGAAGGCTGAGGCGATCCTGCAGCAGACGCGGACGCGACTGGGGGCGCTGAACGGCGGAGAGCTCGTAGCGGACGATCAACAGGCGGTCGTCCGGCAGGCCAGGGCCAACTATGACGACGCCGCCTTATGGCATGAGCGGATGCAGAGCCTGTACAAGGAAGGGGCCGTGTCGCGTAACGATGTCGATACGGCACAGGCGAAACGCGACGCCTTGAAGGCCGCGCTTGACAATGCCCTGGATCAGGTGCGGGCGCTTCGGGACCAGCTTCGGGAGCAACAGGCGGTATTGGATCTCGCGCGTCGGAACCTTCAGTATGCGGTGATCCGGGCGCCCATTGACGGTTCTATTAAGGCGCGGGATGTAGCGGTCGGTCAGTATGTCGCCGGCGGCAGTATGCAGAATACGAAGCTGCTGACCCTCGTTCGCCTCGATCCCTTGAAACTGAAGGCGTCGGTGCCGGAACGGTTCCAGGGGCAGATCCGACCGGGGCAGGAGGTCACGGTGCAGGTTGAGGCCTACCCCGGCCGAGCGTTCAGCGGGACAGTCAGGCGGATCGGTCCGGCGGTCTTCACCGATACCCGGACATTTCCGATTGAGGCCAGGGTGCCGAACCACGAGGGGTTGTTGAAGCCGGGTTCGTTCGGCAAGGCACAACTGCAGATCCGGGTCGACCACGGGGTACCCTTTGTCCCCGAGGAGGCCGTCTACTACTACGTCGGGATCACCAAGGCGTTCGTGGTCAAGGACGGCGTTGTTGAGGAGCGCCAGGTTTCAGTGGGCGAGCGCCAGGATGGACTGGTTGAGATCGTTGAGGGGCTGGCGGCCGGCGAGCGGGTCGCGACCTCGCGGTTGAGTCAACTGTTCGGCGGCGCCCCCGTCCAGGTGATCGCAAAGCCATGATCGGGCAGGTGGGCGGACGGCAGGTGACTCCGCTTAATCTCGCCGTACGTCTGTGTACGGCTCGAATCGGCGCCGGCAGGCTTCGCTGTCCGTGCTCCGCCTGCCGTCGACGACGCGTCATCACCCGCCGTCCACCCCAACTTCAAACTGTGAACGTCGAACCTTGAACGATAAGCCATGTCACTGATCGAGATCTGCATCAAACGGCCGGTGTTTGCGACGATGTTGATCGTCTCACTCGTCGTTATGGGGCTGGTGTCGTTTTGGGATCTGGGGCTCGATGTCTTCCCGAAGGTCGATCTACCCACCGTCACCATTACCACGAGGCTGGAGGGGGCCAGCCCTGAGGAGATCGAGAGCAACATCACGAAGCGGATCGAGGAGGTCGTGAATACCCTCAATGGGATCGACGAGTTGCGGTCTACCACGATTGAGGGGCAGTCGCAGGTCTTTGTGACGTTTGTCCTGGAGCGCAATATCGATGAGGCGGCCAACGATGTTCGGGAGAAGGTGGGGACGGTCGTCTCATCGTTTCCCCAGGGCACCGAGGCGCCGGCCATCGAGAAGTTTGACCCCGACTCCGCTCCGATCATGGCGATCGTCGTGTCAGGGAAGCGCTCGGATCGGGAGATTACGGAGCTTGCCGACAAAAAGATCAAGCGGCAGCTTGAAACCGTCAAGGATATCGGGGCGGTCACCCTGGTGGGCGACCGCAAGCGAGAGATCCAGCTTGTCGTCGATCCGCACCGTTTGGAGGCGTATAACCTGTCGATCCAACAGGTCAAGAGCGCGGTCGAACGCCAGAACGTCGAGGTTCCCGGCGGCAACCTCACATGGCAGACGCACGAACAGGGGCTCCGGACGCTGGGGCGGATCGAACGAGCCGGAGACTTCAGTGACCTGATTGTCGCCGATTACAAGGGCGCCCCCGTCCGGATTCGAGACGTCGGCGCCGCGCTGGACAGCGAGGAGGAACCGCGTACCCTCTCGCGTCTTGACGGCCGAAACGCCGTCTCCCTGCTGATCCAGAAACAGTCCGGAACCAATACGGTGGCTGTTGTCGAGCGGGTCAAGGCGACGTTGCAGGAGATTCAGGCGAGCCTGCCGCCGGACGTCCAGTTCCAGGTGGTGCGCGACACGTCGCGATTCATCAGGCGCTCGATCGAGGAGGTGGAGGAGCACCTGATGATGGGCGGGCTGCTGGCCAGTCTGATCGTGGCCTTCTTCATCGGCCGACTGACGCGGCGGGAGCAGGCCGCCTTGGGCGGGCTGCTGGCGGTTCTGTCTGCGGCGTTTGTCTACGGCGATTCCGGCCTGTTGCGTGCGGTCGTCGTCGGCTCGATTGTCGTCACCCTGGCCCTCTTTCTCTTGGTCCCGCGGCTTCGGCCCGCTTTCATTGCCGCCATCTCGATCCCCGCCTCGATCATTGCCACCTTTACCATCATGCGAATCGCCGGATTCACCCTGAACAACCTGACGATGCTGGGCCTCTCCCTCTCCACCGGAATCGTGATCGACGACGCCATCATCGTATTGGAGAATATCTTCCGCCATATTGAGGAAGAGCGGCGACCTCCGATGGAGGCGGCGATGACCGGCGCCAAGGAGATTGTCCTGGCGGTGTTGGCGACAACCCTTTCGCTGGTGGTGATCTTTCTGCCGGTCGCCTTCATGGGGGGGGTTGTGGGACGGTTCTGGAACAGTTTTGGGCTGACGGCGACCTTTGCGATCCTGGTGTCGCTGCTGGTGGCGTTTACGCTCACCCCGATGCTGGCGGCTCGCATGTTGCACCCGGAACAGACCGCCGGCGGCGGTCTTCATCCGGATCGTGGATCCAAGTTGACCGGCTTCTACGCGCGGTTCGAGCATCACTACGACCGCCTGCTGGTCTGGTGCCTGGACCACCGGACGATAGTCCTGCTGCTGGCGGGCCTCCTCCTGTTCTCCACCGTCCTGATCGGCAGACAGATGAAGCCGGATTTTGTCGTCGATGACGACATGAGCGAATTCGAGGTCATCGTTGAGACGCCACCCGGTTCCTCACTGATCCGCAGCGACGAGATCCTTCGTCAATTGGAGGCCGATCTCAGAGCGATCCCGGAGGTTGAGCACCTGTTCACCACGATCGGTGTGCAAGGCAAAGATCGGGCCAATATCACGGATGCCTCGATCTATGTGGGGCTGCAACACCTGCGACAGCGGACACGCTCGCAGCAGGCGATCATGCAGGAGGCGCGGCAGGTGTTCAAGAACTACCCGGATCTGAGAATCAGCGTGCAACAGATCAACCTGATTTCGGGGGGCGGTTTCAAGCAGACGCCGTTCAACCTGGTGCTGCGCGGTCCCGACCTGCAACAGCTCGACAGTTACGCCCAACAGCTTATCAAGCGTCTGACGGCGATCCCCGGGTTTGTGGATGTCGATACCGGACAGGCCCAGCGGCGGCCGGAGGTGCAGGTCCGGATCGATCGGCAGAAGGCATCGGATCTTGGGATCAGGGCCGAGGATATCGCGGTTGCGCTCCGGACGATGGTGGGTGGGGAGAAGATCGGATTCTACCGGGAAGGGGGTGAACAGTACGACGTCCGTCTACGGCTGAAAGAGGATTACCGGAAAGATGCCTCCGTCATTTCGGCCTTGACGGTTCCCGCCGCCGGCGGGGCTCTGGTCAAGCTGAACAACATCGTGACGCTGCAGTCCGGGCGGGCGCCGGCCCAGATCGACCGGTATGCGCAGGAGCGACAGATCACCGTTCAGGCGAACCTCTACCGGACGGCGCTGGGGGAGGCGACCGAGCAGGCCGACGCGGCCGTCAAGGCGATCGGGCTGTCGCCCGGCTACTCAACCGCCTATCTCGGCCGCGGTAAGTTGATGGCCGAGGCGTTCTACAATTTCGCCATCGCCTTCGTCCTTTCTATCACGTTTATCTATATGGTCCTTGCCGCTCAGTTCGAGAGTTTTATCCACCCGGTTACGATCATGGCCTCGATGTTCCTGTCGATTCCATTCGGTCTGGTCAGCCTTCTGGTGACAGGCCAGACCCTGAATATTTATGCGGTCATGGGGTTGTTTCTGCTGATGGGGGTGGTCAAGAAAAACGCGATCCTCCAGGTGGATTTTACCAATGTGCTGCGCGCCCGCGGCCGGCCGCGCTACGAGGCGCAACTGGAGGCGGACCGCGCTCGGCTTCGGCCGATTCTGATGACGACCCTTGCCATCATCGCCGGGATGCTGCCGGTCGCCTTGGGCAAAGGCGATGGGGCAGCCTCCCGGGCTTCGCTGGCGACGGCGGTGGTCGGCGGCCAGACCTTATGCCTTCTGATTACGCTGTTGGTGACGCCGGTCATCTACTCGTACTTTGACGATCTTCGTGGACTTGGGATCGTTTCGCGGTTGTATGAGTTTCGTGTGTGGGCATGGCTGCGGCCCAAGCCGTCGTCCGCTTTATCAAAGGTCGCGGACGGCAAAGACAGGGTGTAGGGTGTGGAGGTAGACAGATTGTATTCAATCCTTATACCCCACCCGCTATACCCTATACCCTGTGTTATGAGGTGTGGAAATGGAACTGACGCGGCGGCAGGAGATCATGGCCATGCTGAGGGACCGGGAATGGACGCTGGAGGAGTTGGCCAGGAATTTTGTCGTCTCGAAGAAGATTATTATCGATGACCTTGAGCATATCGCGCGATCAGTGCCGCGACCAGCGCGGCTGCTCATCCATCCGCCGACCTGTGATGCGTGTGGCTATCGCTTCAAGGATCGAGCGCGGTTCAGCGATCCGTCTCGCTGCCCACGGTGTAAGAACGAACATCTTCTCCCTCAGCGCTTTCGAATCGAGTAGAGGCGCCAAGGGCAGGGTAGAGGGTTTAGGGTATAGGGGTTAGGGTGTTAATGAGGATCTATGCTTTGCCGCCCCAAACCCCGTGCCTGATACCTTGCGTTGTCAGATGCGAGGCGCCGACAAAATCCTTTGCGGTTGTGTGTAAACTTTCTATAATGACAGATGACAGCTATGCCCACACAGCCGCCAAAAGCACTTGAGACGTTCCCGAATCCGGAGCCGGGGCGTGATTACGAGATTCAAATGACCTGCCCCGAGTTTACCTGTCTCTGTCCAAAAACCGGCCAGCCGGATTTTGCAACCTTGACCCTCACGTATATTCCCAACCGGTTGTGCATCGAGTTAAAGTCGCTCAAGCTCTACCTCTGGTCGTTCAGACATGAGGGCCACTTTCATGAGGCCGTGACCAATCGAATCATGGACGACCTCGTCAAGGCGTGCCGGCCGCGCTTCATGAAGCTCGTCGCCGACTTCTACGTCCGGGGCGGCATCCATACGGTCATCACGGTCACGCATCGGACGACCGGCCGGCGCCGACCGGGACGATAGGCCATTCGTTGCGGGGCCGGATACAAACGCTCGCGGCCGGTTACGACTTCCTTGCCAAACCTCTCGATATGTCGCTGTTTCTGCAGACCGTCGCCAGACTTATGTCGCAGACCACAGGTCAACTGGAAGAGAATCAAATGCCGTCGACTCCGTCCCGGGATACTTTCCGCATTGATTTCCTGACGCTACCCGCCATATAATGGCGTCGCTTTTCGTGGCACTCCGGCATAGGGAGTCGGCGTTGAAGCACGACCTCGAGCGTCTATTCCGTCGAGGTGCCACAGTGAGGTCTCGGTAGAATAACGCGGAGTCACGACCAGGCGAGGGGAGGGGTAGGTCGATGCCAAGCTACGATTTCAGGTGTGTGGAGTGTCGCAAGAAGTTCTCACTGACCATGGGGATTAAGGAGCGGGGGACTAAGCGATTGAAATGCCCGAAATGCGGCGCCGGAAAACCAGAGGCGATCTTTACCCCCTTTTTTGCAAAAACCTCGCGCAAGAGCTGAGGTGACAGATGATCCGGGTAAGGGGCACCAGAGGGTCTGTCGGCGTCCGCCTTGTGAAGCGCCTGGCTGTGCTCGGTATGCTCTCGGTCGGCTTCACCCTTGCCGCCATATCGGCCCCCCACGCCTGGGCAGGCCGAGCGCCCGTCAGCTTGGAGGGTGCGTTGGAGGCCCTCGGGTTCATCGTGCTCAAGAACGACCTAAGCGCCCCCGACTTTACGCTCCAGGATCCTTTCGGACAATCGATCCGACTGGCCGATCAGCGAGGGAAGGTCGTTTTTCTCACCTTCTGGACTACTTGGTGAGGGTACTGCCTGAGGGAGTTTCCCTCACTTGAACGGCTGTACCAACAGTTCAAGACGAGGGATTTTATCGTCCTGGCGGTGAATATGGGTGAGCCGGCCGATCAGATCCGCAGCTACATGCTCACGCACAAGTTGACCTTCCCAACTCTGGTCGATCTGAAATCTCAGGTCGCCGATCGCTATAGTGTTCGGGCTACGCCGACGCGGTTCGTGATTACACGCGAAGGAAAGGTGATTGCCGGAAGCATAGGGCCCAGAGACTGGACGAGTGGGGAGGCTCAGCGTTTGATCGAAATCCTGCTGGACGGCAGTCGGACGCCGCGAAAGGAGTAACGGCGCAGGTAACAGCCTCCTGTGATTCCGATGAGGGGATCTGATGCCGGCCATCCGTATGGAAACCCCGAGAGTCAGAGGAATATGAAACGGTTGCTCCTGGCCGCCGTCGTGATCAACGGCTGCCTGGGATATTCGGTTGGCGCATGGGCCGTCGACGGCCCGCGATCGGTTGTTAACGACCATGCGGACATCGAGTTTCTCAAAGATCATTGGCAGACACCAGTTCCATCTCAAGGCAAGGCCCCGGCGCATTTTTCGTCGATCGAGCGTTCGCTGGAGCCGGAAAGCTGCGGCGTCTGTCATCGAACCCAGTACGAGGAGTGGAGCGGCAGCCTGCACAGTCGGAGCATGGGGCCTGGGGTGACGGGACAGACCATGGAGTTGATCCATGACGATCCCAAGACCGCACTCTTGTGCTACAGTTGCCATGCCCCGCTGAGTGAGCAGCAGGAAAAGCGCGTCAAGAAGGAGGGCCGTCCACCGTCTCGAGTGAAGAAGAGGCGCCAGGCTCCAGGCTTGGGGGAGAGCGCCGGCGGGTCGGAGAGCGCCGGCGCCAAATACCAGACCAACCATGCCTTTTCGACCTCGCTTCAGCAAAAAGGTCTGAGCTGCGCCGGATGCCATGTGCGGGGCCACCAGCGTTTCGGACCGCCGAAGCGAGACGGCTCATTCGAGAACTCCGCTCCGGCGACGCAACTGCCGCACGGCGGCGCCATCAGGACGGCGGCCTTTGAACGCAGCGAGTTTTGCAAAGGATGCCATCAATTCGAGCCGAACGGCTATGCGCTGAACGGCAAGCTGCTGGAAGATACCTACAACGAATGGAAAGCGGGGTCGTATGCGCGGGAAGGGAAAAGCTGCCAGGGCTGCCATATGCCGGAGCGTCGGCACCTGTGGCGAGGGATCCACGATCCCGAGATGGTGAAGCAAGGCGTCTCCGTCAGCCTTTCATTGGACAAAAAGCGGTATCGGGTCGGGGAACAACTTCACGCTGAGATCACGCTGGTCAACACCGGGGTTGGGCATTATTTTCCGACCTACGTCACACCGAAGATCGTTGTCCGGTTTGAGTTGGTCGATACGGATGGAAAGCCGGTGGCGCAGAGCGCGCAAGAGGAACGGATCGGTCGGGAGGTCACGCTCGACCTGACCCGGGAGCTGTTTGACACCAGGTTAGCGCCTGGCGAAAGCCGTACGGTTCGTTATGCCAGAGCGATCGATCAGGCGGGGCTGACGCTGCGCGGGTCCATCATCATCGTGCCGGACGATTTCTATATCCGGTTCTACGAAGCCACGGCGCCGAAGGCTAAAACGAAGGAGGCCAGGGCGCTGCTGGAGCAGGCTATGCGCGAGGGGCGAGCGCGATCCTTTCTCCTCTACACAGAGGACATCACAGTCTCGTAACATAGCCGATTGCTGAGAGCTGCCGCCCGATGGCTGATGAGTAGTGGAGGAGTATGGTGAAGGTCCTATTTGTGCACCCAAGCTGCCTGATGTATTCGGAGCTGTTCCTGCGGCTGGAGCCGCTCGGGTTAGAGCGGGTTGCTCAGGCCGCCAGATTGGCGGGTCATGAGGTGCGGCTGTTTGACCTGCAGGTATTTGATCGCCAGGACTACCTGCGGGAACTTCAGGAGTTCCGCCCCCAGACCGTCGGATTCTCACTGAGTTTTCTGGCGAATGTACCGGAGGTGCTGGACCTGGCGAAAGAGACCAAGCGCCTGCTGCCGGACTGTTTTGTCTTTGCCGGCGGCCACAGCGCCTCCTTCATCCCACAAGAGCTGCTGGCGCATGCGCGGGGTGCCCTCGACTGCATCGTGCGCGGTGAAGGGGAGCCGATTGCTCCGCTCCTCCTCGAAGCGATCCCGGATGGCGGGATCGAACGACTACCCGGCATCGTCACGGCAGATGCCGTCGGTCCCCCGCCGATGATGCTGCACGACCTTGATCGCACATTACCGGCCCGGGACCTGGCGCGCCGACGGCACAAATATTTCATCGGAGTCCTGGATCCCTGCGCCTCAATCGAGTTTACTCGTGGCTGCCCATGGGACTGCTCCTTTTGCAGCGCGTGGACGTTTTACGGTCGAAGCTACCGCAAGATCTCCCCGGAGGTGATCGGGGAGGACCTGACCCGGATGCAGGAGCCGAACGCCTTCATCGTGGACGATGTGGCGTTCATTCATCCGGAGGATGGGATGGCGATCGGCCGCGAGATCGAGCGTCGGGGGATCCGTAAGCAATATTACCTGGAGACCCGGTGCGATGTCTTGCTCCGCAATCAGGAGATCTTTGCGTACTGGAAGCGGCTGGGGCTTCGGTATATGTTCCTCGGATTGGAGGCCCTGGACGAGGAGGGCCTGAAGGCGATTCGGAAGCGCGCAACGCCCAGCGACAACTTCAAGGCCCTGGAAGTGGCGCGGACCATGGGATTTACGGTGGCGCTCAACATTATCGCCGACTCGGGCTGGGATGAGGAGCGGTTTCGGATCATTCGGGAGTGGGCCGCGGGCGTCCCCGAGATCGTCCACCTGACCGTCAACACGCCGTATCCGGGTACGGAGACCTGGCTCACCGAGTCAAGGCGGCTGACGTCGCTCGATTACCGCCTCTTCGATGTCCAGCATGCCGTACTGCCCACAACGCTTCCGCTGAAACGATTTTACGAAGAGTTAGTGAAGACCCAGGCGGTCTTGAATCGCAAGCACCTGGGCTGGGCGGCGGTTCGAGGGACCTTTGCGACAGCCTCCAGACTGCTGTTGCAGGGGCAGACCAACTTTGTCCGAATGCTCTGGAAGTTCTCACAGGTCTATAATCCGGACCGGCAATATGGCGATCATTTGAAAGAGGTGAAATATACGCTGACCCCGCCGCCGGATAAACAGGAGGTCAAGCCGACGCCGGCCAAGCTCTTTGTCCATGCTCCAGGGGCGGCTGAGCACCGAAGGGCCCAGGCCGACGTTGCAATGTTTCAACAGGCTGAAAAGGAGAAGGTGCAGTGAAGAGGCAAGTCATCGCATTTTTCGTTGTGACCGGGTTGGCGGCTGGGCTGGCGCTGGCATCCGAATGGTACATGAGCCACGATCACTGGTATGCCAAGGAACCGGAAAAAGATTTCGCCCTCGCGAGGCTCATCGCCGATATCCGGTTGGCCACGCAGCGCTATCAGGACCTGGAGCAGGCCAAGGCGGACGGATATGTACAGATCTCGGGGAATGTGCCGCTGGAAGGCTATCACTTTCAGAAGGCTGGGCTGACACCCTTTGACTATACCCACCCCCCGATGCTGCTGTACACCGAACGGCAGGGGCGCTGGCAACTGGTCGCCCTGAAGTATACGGCCTCCGGTAGCCGTCCCGACGAGAGCCCGTTTCAGGGCATTGACTGGGAACGGAATCTGGCGATCTGTCGCTATGCCGACTGGCAGGAGTATCGATCCACGACCCGAGAAGGGTGCCCTCAGGCTCATCCTGAAACCCAGAGCGCATTGACCGCCTGGTATCCGGATACATGGTCGATCAGTCTCTGGATCTGGTATCCGAATCCGTACGGACTGTTCGCCGGCATGAATCCTCTGCTGGCGCCATTCGATGATCACACCATCCCGCCGGATGAGGCCGGGAGCTGGGACACCTGGAAGGCGCATACGGAGTTTTCAAACTTCAACCATCACTTCTCGGGATGGTTGGTGCTCGTCATGGGAATGGCGATGACCGGCGCCGCCCTGTGGGGCAGTAAGGAATCCCGATTCGCCCACCTGTGGCCCGTGCTGACGCTGGCTGTAGCGCTGTTTATCCTGTACCGCAGCGACCCGGAGTATTGGCCGTTCGGCCCCAGGACGCTGACCGAACTGCTGGGCGATCGCGAGGCGATTGAACACAAGCTGTCCGGCGTCATCGTACTCGCTATGGGCTCTGTCGAATGGCTGAGGGCGCGCGGGACCTTCAATCATTGGGTCTGGGGGATGATCTTTCCCTTACTGGCCATCATGGGCGGGACGACGCTGTTGTTTCATCTGCACCCCATCAGCAACTTCAACTACCTCGGGCGCGCCAATTCGCCCCATACGACCGAGGGGATCACCGCCATCCTGGCCGGGATGACCTACCTGTTGGGCAGCCTGGGGATCATGAAGCAGCGGTGGTGGGGATTGGTGCCGGCTTTGTTCGTGATTCTCATGGGGGTTCAGCTTATCGTCTACGTCGAGTAGCGATGCTTCATCGTCTCTGGGTGGGCTACTCATGATTGGCTGAACGCGCTTCTCCCGTGCAGGGACTTCAAGTTCCGAATCCCTTCGCAGCCTCACGGCATCTAACACTGCATTGAGGGATGCGTTGAGCCTCTCGGATCAGGACCTCGTCGAGCAGATAAAGGCAGGAGAAGATGCGCCCTTCGAGGCGCTCCTAGAGCGCTATCGGGACAGGGTGTATCGGCTCGTCGTATCGTTCACTAAGAACCCGGCGGATGCCGAGGAGGTCCTCCAGGACGTCTTTCTGACGGTCTTTCGGAAGATCGCCAGCTTTGAGCACCGATCGTCCTTCAGCACCTGGCTCTATCGGATCACCGTCAATACAGCCCTCATGAAGCTCCGGAGCCGAGGGCCTGTCCAAGAATCGATCGACGAGTACCTGCCCCAGTTCACCAAGGACGGACGGCATGCCCGCATGGTTGTGGACTTTACTCAGGGACCGGAGAAACTGCTCCTTCGGAAGGAGCGAGAGCAGGTCCTTCGGGAGGCCATCGAGGCTCTTCCGCCTGACTACAAGGTCGTCCTCGTTCTGCGGGACCTCGAAGGACTCTCGAACGAAGAGGTGGCGGAGATCGTAGGCGCCAGCGTGTTGGCCATCAAGGCCCGCCTGCATCGGGCCCGCCTGGTCCTTCGTGGGAGGCTCGAACGGTACGTAACGGCATCTGGAGCACAATCATGATCCTGTGGGGGCGTTTGACACGTTGGGCTCGGAAGCTGTTTAGAGGAAGCGCAAAGATGCTGACCTGTCAGGAGCAGGTTGAACTCCTTGCTGATTACCTTGAGGGAACCCTTCATCCCGAGACCGCTCGTGCGCTAGAGCAGCATCTGGAGGGATGTCCGGAGTGCCTCAACTTTATCAAGACCTATCAGGCTACGAATACCTGGGTTAGGGAGATCACCTGCGAAGAGATGCCCGAGGAATTGACCATCCGATTGACGAGCTTCCTCAAGGCGAAGATTCGCCAGGAGAATATAGGCGAGCAGCACCCATGAGCACCACCTTCCGGCTTTCACACCATGTCTGTCCTTTCTGTCGGAAGACCGGTCACACCCGTGGATAGATATGCCTCAAGCTGGTAGATTTCCCCGTGATATTTCCGAGTCATCATACAGCACCGCTCCCGCTTCTGCTTCTGTAGTCTCTCCCTGATATTCAATCGAGCCGTCTCATTGCCTGCTTGCCAAGGCCGCTGCTGGTCATCGGTCTTCAGGAAAAGACTGGCGAATCCTTCCAGCCTCATACTTCAGCGCGACCGTGAATCCTCCGGGCTGCCCCTGCATCTAAAGGACGGAGAAGGGGCGGGCCGACAACTCCGCCCGTTGGATCACGACGCAATAGAACTGCCGAGGATATCAACGAAGACAGGGTCAGCCAAGACCCACATGCACAGCAATGGAGGAGAAGACCATGAAACGCTTCAGTATCGGTTCAGCAGTCATGGCGGGGTTCCTGGGCACGCTTGCGATGACGGCCCTGATGTATATGGCCTCGCTCATGGGACTCCCCAAGATGGATCTGATCGGGGCCCTGGGGCAAGCGCTGCCCATCGGCCTACCGACCTACCTTACAGGAAGCCTGGTTCATCTGTTCAACGGGGTCGTTCTTGCGATTATCTATGCCGTGGCGTTCGCCACGTGGCTTCCCGGCCCACGGCCCCTCAAGGGCGCTCTTTATTCCATCCTCCCCTGGATCGTCGCGATGGTAGCGCTGGCGCCGGCCCTGGCGGTGCTGCATTCCCTCTTGGCTGGGTCCGCCGCCGTACCGGCCATGAATCCCTGCGGCCCGGTAGTCGTCGCGAACCCATGTGCAGCGGTGGTTACTGCGAACCCCTGTGCAGCGGTGACGCCAGGCGCGGGAACCGCGCCAAGTGCAATGCTCATGGCAGGGATGAGTCTGATGGCCCACTTGCTCTACGGTGTCGTCGTTGGGGCGGTGTACCGCGCGAAGGACTGCGTGGGAAGCCACAACCCCGAATCGAGTCCAAGGGTTGAGGATATAACGTGTCAGCTCGGAAACACAAGATGATGTCTTCACCAACGGCGCCGTCGTTTTGACAACGCAAAAGAGACTCGCCTTGATCGAGCAAAAACGACCCACCCTTGTTCAATGGTGGTCGAGCCTGTGAGAAGGTAAGGAAGGTCGGAGGCTTTTCCAAGCTGTGATGACAAGGGGACATCGTGGACGAGTACGGCGTTACCGAGAACGGAAGCCTTACCTCTTACTGGGATGGGTAAACGGCTTGCCGGAGTGAACGTGATGGATGTGGCGATTAGCCTCTGGCCCTTCTTCATCAGATACGGTTATGCGATCCTCTTCCTCGGGATCGCCATGGAGAATGCTGGGCTGCCCCTCCCCGGTGAGGTCGTCCTCTTTGCCGCGGGCTTTTTAGCCTCCACGGCTCCTTCACACTTCAAACTTTTCGTGGTCATTGCATTGGGGGCGGCCGGCGCCGTGGGGGGCGATAGTCTCGGCTACCTCATGGGCCGTCTGGGTGGAGAGCGCCTGTCGCGGCTGTACTGCAGGATCACGCTGGGCTCAACCGAGTGCGCCCAGAAGACGCATGACTACTTCACGAGGCGTGGCGGAGGCCTGACGGTCGCCTTCGCCCGTTTTGTGGTGGGCGTCAGGACCTTCGCTGCTCCCATGGCGGGCTCCACCAGGATGGCCTATCCTCGTTTCCTGGCCTACGATGCGTTGGGGGCGGTGCTCTGGGCAGCACTGGTGACGATCGCCGGGTATCTCTTCGGAAGCCGTTGGGAACGGCTTCTGGCCGGCTACCGCTGGTACTATGGCTTTGTCCTGCTCAGCGTCCTTCTCGTTGCTCTTCTGTATCTGCTCATGAAATCCCATCGGCGTCGCCGATATGGATCTGCGACGAGCGTGTAAGGAGGCGTGAAGTTGGCCACGTTTCGCGGTGAGCGCCAAAGGAGGAGAGGAATGACATGGATCAACGTGATAGAGGAACGCGAGGCCCAGGGGAATCTCAAGAGCCTCTACGAAGGACTCCGGAAACAGACGGGG
The DNA here is from genome assembly GCA_003104975.1 of Candidatus Methylomirabilota bacterium. Lineage (NCBI taxonomy): Bacteria > Methylomirabilota (SeqCode) > Candidatus Methylomirabilota bacterium. The sequence goes on along the minus strand of PQAM01000006.1, from coordinate 19,792 downwards.
ATGGTCCCCAATATCATGAAGGTCTTCAGTCTCCATCCGGAGGCGATGGGGGCTACCCTGCAGATGTTCCAGGTCCTGATGTATGGCCCAGCGGCATTGGGCCGTGCCCAGCGGGAGATGATCGCCCTCGTCGTCTCATCCATCAATCGGTGCCACTACTGAATCGTCCACCACGGAGAGGCTCTCCGTCAGGAGACGAAGGACGACACGCTGGTCAAGCAGCTTGCTGAGGACTATCGGAAGGCGATCCTCGACCCGAAGACATTGGCGCTCCTGGAGTACACCGAGCGGATTACCCGGGATGCCGCTTCGATGACTCGAACCGAGATCCAACGACTCCGGGAAAAAGGGGTATCCGATGAAGAGATCCTCCATACGGTGGAGATCGCCAGCTATTTCAACTATATCAACCGTGTCACCGATGCCTTGGGGGTGGAGCTGGAATCTGAGTGGGGGGCGTGATTGTTCCACGCCGATCACTGGCACCCGCCCTCTCTGCTCGTGGTCGTCCAGGTCAGGTGCTTGTAGTCGAAGTCACCCTCCTCGATGAGGTTGAATTTGATGATCTGGAAGTTGGGGCTCAGGTCGAAGTCGCGCGGCAAAATCTGCGAGTAGTGGCGCATCGTCAAGGGGTAGGCGTATGGGACGGCCTCGAGCAGCATGTCGTCAGGTGGATTGCCGATATCGACCACCGGCAGGATCGGGTAGCCGACCCGCTGGAAGGCCTGGGCGATCATCCCTGAACAGATCACCTGGTGCTCGGTGCAGTTGCCCAGGCAGGTCTGGATGGTCCGCCGCTTCAGGAAGCCGAACTCCACCGGGCTGAGGAGCATCAGGGTCAGATCCAGGAAATTACGGTGGTCGTACGCCTTGCCGAGGTCCGCCAGGACAGCGTCGATCACGCGATCCAGATCGGCAGGGTCGAGCTTGAAGGGCTTGCAGATCCGGAGGTTGTGCCACCGATACTTGGCGAGTGGCGAGGCCACCACCCCGTGATCGGTCAGCGCCTCAATGAGCAGGCGGTCCGCAAGCTGGCCGAACTGGCTCACCGCCTGCTCGCGCACTGTTCCCCCCCGGCGCAGCAGTGCATCTCCCACGTAGAGGGCACAATGGCTCCACTGGCTCTGGGTGGTGTACTTGATGAGTTGGCTGATTCCGAGCATCCCCTCGATGAGGACCACATCCCCTTTCCGGATATGCTTATAGAGCCGCTCCATGCTGTTGGGGACCTTGATGTCATACGTGCTAACCGCTCGGTTGAGGCGACGCGTGACCGCCTGCTTCATAATCTCCTTCAACCAAACAAAGGGTAATCGAAGGGCTGCAGAGCATTGCATCGCTGACACCTTACACGCTCACATCTATTAGATGCGGCAGCGCAGCCCAAGGATACGCCGAAGCGTGGAAAGACGGCGCATCCCATGTCGCGCATCCTTTCCGCTTTCTGCCTCATCTATAGAAGTAGCGTGAACAGGATAGGTGGAATGGTCGGCTGGATGGAGGGAAGGCAGATGAAGCGCCACAAGATCAGGAAGTTAGCGCTATTGCTCCTCGTGGGGGTCCTTCTGCTCGCAAGGCCGGGAGGCGCAGAGGAGATACAGGAGAAAAGGAGCCTCACCAATCTCAAAGGAGAAGTAGTGACCGTTCCCGGCGACGTCCCGGACAAACAGGCGTTCAGCCTGCTCGGCATGCAGAGCATCACGGCTGAAACCCCGGCCGGCAAACATGGGGTGATCCTGATCATCTACAACAACCCAAAAAGCCAGGGCATGGGGAACTACGTGGAGACCTACAACTTCGCGGGCGACCTCCTGGAGATCACCTGGTCCGATGAAGGGGGGCAGGTGAGGGTGGCTCAAGACAAGAACCTGACAGACCCTGATGCGAAAGAGCTGGCGAAGGTCTTGGTGATGGACCTGGGCTACAGGCCAAGCGTTGATGAGCGGCCCGCTCGTCTGCACTTTTAGAGGGGAAGACGATGGAAGGCCTTATAGGATTGTTAGCCGTGATCGGAATCGTGTACTGGCTTGCCAGTAAAAGCGGCTCGACCTGAGGGACGTCATGCCCCCCGGAGGGGGGTGTCCCGGATGAGAAGGATTCTAAACGCGAGGTCGAAAGAGAGTAGGGGCAAAGGAAGTAGAGACAATGAGTACACATGTGAGCGTGACATGGCAACAGCGGTTCCTTAGCTTGATGACGGCGATCCTTTTCACTCTTGGCGTCATGGTCTTGTTCGAGGTTGGGACGGCAGAGGCCAGAGGGTTTCACGGGGGAGCACGTGGTGGGTTTCACGGGGGATCGCATGGCAGCTTCGGCCATCACGGCTTCCATAGGGGTTTCGGCGGTCATGGACTGCACGGCGGCTTCGGTCATCACGGTTCACACGGGGAGTTCAGCTACTACAGTTATCCGTACTTCTCCTATCGTTTCTATCCATCGTACGGGTATCCCTATTACGGCTCCTGCTATGGCTATGACGCCTACGGCCGTTGCGTGGGCTATGCACCTACTGGCGGTTACTACCCCTACTGATGCGGAATAGCCCTTGCGGCCTCCCGTGCGACATGTCCAGTTTTGCCTTCTGGCTCTCGGGCTCTCGCTGACGGCGTGCGCGGCTGGTCAGATCCTGGGCCACACGTACATTAATGAGGCCAAGGCTTGGCCCATGGCCATGGTGTATGACTCGGAGGGCGGCAAACTGATCGAGGAGTCCAGGCATCTGGTGAAGAATCTTACGGAGGCCTCCCAGCACCTCAACGAGATCAGCGAGAAGATCGCCCGAGGCGAAGGAATCCTGGGAGGATTTCTGGTCGATCCGACCCTCTATGAGGATTTGACGGCGCTTTTGGATGGCACGCAGCGAAGCTGGCTGCTGCGTTCAGTGATCCAGCGTACACTCGAGTCGGGGCGGCAAGCGCAAAAAGACAAGCGGACGGCGGAAGTCAAGGGTAGGTGAAGTATAATATTGACTCGTATTACGTTTAACCAGGCAGCAGGTATGTGCCGGCTCAGCGCCATGACGAGCTCATCCCGAAGCGGCGCACTTGGCATGGCATACAGACCACCTCAGGCACGGGATGGCGTGGCCTCGTGTGGGCGGCTCGCAAGAGGATGCTGGGCAGCCAGGACACGGTCAATCTCGTCTTTGACCCGCGGATGGCTCCTCAGTCGCTCAAAGATTTGGGGATGGACGGTATGCAGGTGCTCCAAAAGGCTCTGGCCATCGAGCGGCAATCCCAAGGCATGCTGATCAAGAATCCAGTCGCTCAGCCGATCTTTTGCCTGCCGGTGGACGCTGGGATCCTGAAATAGCAGCTTAAGCAGACGCGTAAACGACGGTGCACTCATGTCTGTCTCCTTCCATTTTTTAGATGGCAGCGCAAGTATCTGAGATGCGCGCGATTGGGATTGCGATTTGCACATGACTCCGGCTCACCCCCAACTGCACCTGCCCGCGTTTCATCCAAGAGAGATCACCCGCCTCGGTGTACCCGCTCGATTGAACAGCGAATCGCTTACGCGGTTCTTTGCATCTCAACGATTGAATCGCAAAACACAACAGCGCGGGAGATTGAGTAAGGGGAAGGACAGTGTCATGCTCGAATCGGTAAAAGGCCTGCGCATTCCTCTCATCACCACGCCACAGATAAGGATTCCGACCCTTCCTGGCCGGTAGGCCCCGGTTCGCTTTACCTTCTTTTGGACGGGGACGGGCGTTGGGGTGGAGGCAACTACGAGGTGACCGTTCAGCCCTCAATTTTGCGAAGACCGTCTGAGGAGAAGCCCGATCCTGGGAAGAGGCATACAAGTGTCTAAGCTGGGCAAGAAGCTCCTCCTGGTTGCTGTGGGCGCGAGCCTCGGGCTGTCCCTGTTCCTCCCTGCCGTCCTAGTATTTCTTCAGCAAGCGGTTCGCCTCCTCGGCCAGGGGGATGTTGAGGCGCTCAAGGTGTTTCTCCTTTCCTTCGGGGTTTGGGCGCCTGTCATCTCGTTCCTGCTCATGGTCCTCCAGTCCGTCATCGCTCCCCTCCCAGCTTTTGTTCTTACCCTCACCAACGGCCTCCTCTTCGGCGCCTTCTGGGGGGGTGTGCTGTCCTGGGGAAGCGCCATGGCGGGGGCGGCTCTCTGCTTCGGCCTCAGCAGGCTTTTCGGTCGCCGCTTGGTAGAAAGATTGGTCAGCCCCTCCGCATTAACTCGATCCGATGCCTTCTTTGCTCGCTATGGCAAACGCGCCGTCCTCGTTGCCCGTCTCCTCCCCTGGATCTCCTTTGATCTGATAAGCTATGGGGCGGGGTTGACCCCGATGGGATTCTGGGGCTTCTGGAGCATGACTGGTGTTGGTCAGCTTCCCGCTACCCTCTTTTACAGTTACCTGGGCCACCAGGCGGGGAGATCGCTACGGGCGGCGTTCTTTGTTCTCAGTTCCCTCTTCGCGATCGGGATCCTCACGGCCCTGCTGGGGCCCTTGGTCAAACGTCGCGTCACCGCTCAGCACCCAGTAGACGGGGAGGAATCCTGATGGCTTGAACTGTGAATTCCTATAGGGAGGCGAATCGTTTTCTTCGCTATACTCATCTTAACAGCAAGTGACACGGGGGAGGACTAGTACTTGATTGCAATAATACCCGTAACGTCATTCCCGCAGTCCTTAAGCGGGAATCCATTGATGTTACTGGATACCCGCTTTCGCGGGTATGACGGCTTATGTGCGCTAACTTTCGCAAGTAAGTACTAGGCCCGATCTTTTGTAGATCAGGCTGACCTTGGGGCCGGCTGAAAAAGCCGGAATGTTTTTCGCGGGAGGTGGACATGAGGGAAGAAACGCCTGTGAGTGGCGAGAGGCAACGAACAAATAACGGGAAGAACAACGGTAATGCTCGAAGGGCCGGTGTTGAAGAGGCGGTGTTGGAGCGGTATGAGCAAGCGGCCCGGGAGGTTGAGGCCGGCTTGTGTGTCCCGGTCAACTACGACCGATCTCTCCTGGAAGTCATCCCCGAGGAGATCATCAGGAAGGATTACGGGTGTGGAGACCCGTCACGATACGTGAGGGAAGGGGAGACCGTTCTCGATCTCGGTTCCGGGAGTGGGAAGGCCTGTTACATCATTTGCCAGATCGTCGGGCCGAAGGGGAAGGTCATCGGCGTCGACTTCAATGAGGAGATGCTGGTGCTGGCCCGTAAGTATCAGGACGCTGTAGGACAGCGGCTTGGTTATCACAACGTGGAGTTTCGCCGAGGCAGGATTCAAAATCTCAAGCTCAATCTGGATCTCGTGGAAGAATATCTGACGCGTCACCCTGTGCATCGCACCGCTGATCTTTTCAAACTGCGCGAATTCGAGGAGCGAATCTCGCAGACGCACCCGCTGATTCCTGATGAATCGATCGATGTGATTGTCTCCAACTGTGTCCTGAATCTGGTCCGGTCCGAGGACAAGCGGCAGCTTTTTTCCGAGATGTATCGCGTTCTCAAGAAAGGCGGACGGGTCGCCATTGCCGATATCGTGAGCGATGAACCTGTTCCGGACCACCTGAAGCACGATCCCGAGCTCTGGAGCGGCTGCGTCTCAGGCGCCTTCCAGGAAGAAGAGTTACTCCGCGCCTTTGAGGAGGCTAAGTTCTACGGGATGCATATCGAGGAGATGAGGGCGGAACCGTATCAGACGATCGAGGGGATCGAGTTTCGCTCGATCACGCTCACGGCCTACAAGGGAAAGGAAGGACCCTGCATTGAGCGAAACCAGGCGGTGATCTATCGTGGCCCGTGGAAACAGGTAGTCGACGATGACAACCACGTTCTGCCGCGTGGGGTACGGGTCGCGGTCTGCGACAAGACCTACCAGCTCTATGCCAAGCCCCCATATCAGGATCAGGTTATCCCTGTGCCGCCCAGAGAAGAGATCCCGCTGGAGGAGGCCGAAGTGTTTGACTGCAGGCGGACGGAGCGGCGCCATCCCCGCGAGACCAAGGGAATGGACTACAAGGCCACGCAGACCTCGCCCAATGTCTGCGGTCCTGGAAGCGCCTGCTGTCCGTGAGTGACGAGCGAACCATGCAACACTTTGCTCAGAGGATTAAGGAGGCCGGTGACGGCTTTCGCAAGCGTCAGATCGATGTGCTCCAGGTGAACATGGGGAGATACTGCAACCAGGCCTGCATCCACTGCCATGTGGAGGCGGGGCCGGGACGCAAGGAGATCATGGGGCGTGAAACCGTCGAGGCCGTTCTCCAGTTTGTAGAGAGCTCGGCGATCCCCACTGTAGACATCACGGGCGGCGCGCCTGAACTGAATCCAAACTTCGAGTACCTTGTGAAGTCCTGCGTGCGGCTCAAGCGCCATGTCATCGATCGGTGCAACCTCACCGTTCTCTTTGAGCCTGGGAAATACTACCTGCCGGAGTTCTTCAGGGAGAATCGGGTTGAGTTGATCGCTTCGCTGCCTTGCTATCTCGAAGCGAACGTGGATCGCCAGCGAGGAGACGGGACATTCGAGTTGAGCATCCGAGCCCTCCAGATGTTGAACCGTCTGGGCTACAGCATGCCGGGAACAGGGCTGGAGTTGCACCTGGTCTACAATCCGCTGGGCGCGCACTTGCCGCCGCCGCAGGCCGGGCTGGAAGCCGACTACAAGCGCGTCCTTCACGAGAAATATGGCATTGTGTTTAACCGCCTCTACTGCCTCACGAACGTGCCGATCACACGCTTCGAGAAGTTCCTGACGCTGCGCCGGGAGTACGACCGCTACATGGGTCTCCTGGAGTCGGCCTTCAACCCGGCAACCTTGGACCGTGTGATGTGCAGGAACCTGTTGAGCGTGGGCTGGGAAGGGTCGGTGTACGATTGTGATTTCAATCAGGCACTTAACATGCCGCTGCAAGATGGAAAAGGACGGCCGCTGAAGATCTGGGAACTGGCTGCAGATGCAGTCGAGGGCCGCCAGATCCTGGTCGGGAACCACTGCTATGCCTGTACCGCTGGGGCAGGGAGCAGTTGCGGTGGGGCCATAATCTCATAAGGAGCACGCATATGCCTTGGACGGTACTGCTATTCGCGGCGTCGATGTTCGTTGCCTATGCCAACGGGGCCAATGACAATTTTAAGGGGGTGGCCACCCTCTTTGGGAGCGGCACGACGACCTACAGAAAGGCCCTCTGGTTGGCGACGGGGGCAACGCTTACCGGTTCAGTGGCCGCCGCGTTTGTTGCCACAACGCTGATCCAGACGTTTGGGGGACGTGGTCTGATCCCCGCCGCCCTCGCAGGGTCGAAGCCGTTTCTCGTGGCCGTCATCCTGGGTGCGGCCTTCACCGTGGCCCTGGCAACCAAGATTGGGGCGCCCATCTCGACCACCCACAGTCTGACCGGCGCCATGATCGGGACCGGCCTTGTGGCAGTGGGATTCGATTTGGGTTTCTCGACGCTGTGGACCAACTTTTTGAAACCGCTCATGGTGAGCCCATTACTGGCCGTGGGATTGGCGTTGCTCGCGTACCCCCTGTTCAGGCTTGCGGCCAATTGGACAGGCATCACAAAAGAGGCCTGTCTCTGTGTAGGGGAGGAATTTGTGCCCGTTGCCGTCGCCACGACCGCTGAAGGGCGTCACCTGCCCATTGGGACAACGCCCCTTCGTGTCGTCCTGGATGAAGCGGAGGGGTGCCGGCGGCGCTATACCGGTACGATGATGGGCGTAAGTGCCCAGACCGTCCTCGACGGCGTCCATTACCTGAGCGCAGGGGCGGTGAGCTTTGCCAGAGGGCTCAACGATACCCCGAAGATCGTCGCGCTGGGTGTTGCAGCGGGAAGTGTTGACCTCACGTGGGGGGCGTCTCTGGTCGCGTTGTTCATGGCTTTGGGCGGGCTGCTGCATGCGCGGAGCGTGGCCGAGACCGTGAGCACACGGATCACCGCGATGGACGCCGACCAGGGGGTCATCGCGAATCTCGTGACGAGCTTTCTGGTCATCTTCGCCTCCAGGTGGGGTCTGCCGGTCTCGACCACCCACGTCTCGTGCGGGGCGCTGTTCGGGATTGGCGCCAGCAACGGCAAGGCTCAATGGGGTGTGGTCCGGAATATCGTGCTGGCCTGGGTTATCACGCTTCCGGTCGCGGCGTTAGTGGCGGCAGGCATCTACGTCCTGTTGCAACGGGTCGCCTGAAGGCGCACATGCGAGCTCACTGATGGGACGGCTTCAGGATCTGACCAACGTGCTGATGGTGCAGCTCTACAAGCGTCTGCCCTGGCTTTCCGAGCGCTGGGCCAGGCGCCATCGTTTCGTGGAGACGGAAGGGATCCCGTGGACGCTTGTGAAGAAGCCGATTCGAGAGAGTGTGATCGGCCTCGTGACTACGGCGGGGGTCCACCTGAAGGCTCAACCCCCTTTTGACATGGACGATCCGAACGGCGATCCCAGCTTTCGAGTCATTTCGGCGGACACAAAGCCACAAGAGCTGACGATCACCCACAAATACTATGACCACTCAGCGGCAGACAAAGATCTCAATGTGGTCCTGCCCTTGGACCGACTGAAGGAGCTCAAGGCCGAAGGGCTGATCGGGGGGATCGCCCCCTTTGTCTATGGCTTCATGGGGCATATTGACGGCCCGCACGTGAAGACGCTGGTACAGCAGACCGCACCTGAGGTAGCGCGTCGCCTGCGGCGCGACGGGGCAGAGGCTGTGGTCCTCACCCCGGCCTGAGGGCTCTGCAACCAGGCCGTGGGCCTGCTGCAGCGTGCCATCGAGGCGGAAGGGATTCCGACGATCGGGATCACGCTCCAGAAAGAGGTGACGAAGAAGGTGAAGCCGCCACGGGCCCTTTACCTTCACTACCCTTTCGGCCATCCCCTCGGCGAAGCCTTTGCTGTCAAGCAGCAGCGCACGATCCTGCTTGATGCGCTGCAGGCCCTGGAGACCATGACCGAACCGGGGACCATCCTGGAGCCGGGGTATCGGTGGAGGAGGCATCGCTTTGAGTGAAGTCGTTCACAGGTCAAAAAGACCGTGGGAACGGTTGCTCCTGCTGGCGGGGATCGTCCTGGCAGGGGCGTTCCTGGCCAGGGCCTTCGGCCTCCAGGAGATCCTCAGCCTGAAAAATCTTGCCTATCTAAAGGTGTGGATCGACAGTTTTGGATCGTTAGCTCCCCTCGTCTTCATCACGGGCTACATCCTGGCGGTCATCTTCTTCGTGCCTGGCCTCCCGATCACGGTCCTGGGTGGCGTCGCCTTCGGTCCCATCTGGGGAACCGTCTATGTCTCCATCGCCTCCACTATCGGCGTGGCGCTCACCTTCCTCATCGCCCGCTATGGCGCGAGGGGGATGGTGGAGCGGTGGGTATCGGAGAACCGCCGGCTCGCGAAGATCGACCAGGCGGTGGCCCGGTACGGCTGGCAGATTGTCATGATTACCCGTCTCGTCCCCCTGTTTCCCTTCAACCTTCAAAACTACGCCTACGGTCTAACCCGGATCGGCTTCTGGAGCCATCTCCTGACCTCCTGGCCTTGCATGCTGCCAGGGACAGCGGCCTACACCTTCGCCGGTGGCGCCCTCTCAGAAGGGGGCGGGGACATACAGCGGACTTTGCTTTACCTGGGGATTGCGGGGGCCTTGCTGGTCTTGGTTACGCTTATTCCCCGATGGCTGAACAAAACCAGCCCAGCCACGGATGACCTGCTGCGGTGAACCGGTGATGAGAAGAGCACAACGGAGCATCATCTACACCTCCGCCTTTGTCGCCGTACTCTCGCTCTGTGCGGTCGCCTGGGGTCTTGGCGGGGAACTGCTGGTGGTGGACCGATTCGGCCCTCCAACCGATCCAGGGGGCCTACCCCACGGCTGGACATCGTTGACATTCCGGAAGATCCCTGCGAAGACCCGTTACACCGTGATTCAGGAGGGTGACAACTACATCGTGAAAGCGGAAAGCCATGCATCGGCTTCTGGCCTGTACAAGGCGCTGGACCTCGATCCAAAGGTCTACCAGATCCTCTCCTGGCGATGGAAGGTGGAGAATATCCTCGCCAAGGGAGATGCCCGCCGCAAAGAAGGCGACGACTACCCAGCTCGCGTGTACGTGGCCTTCCAGTATGACGCTCGAAACGCCACACTCTGGGAGAGGACCAGCTATGGGACTTACAAGCTCATCTATGGCGAGTACCCGCCAAAGCATGTCATTAACTACATCTGGGACAACCGACTCCCCAGGGGAACGGCCATCGATAACGCCTACACCGATCGGGCGAAGATGATCGCTGTGGAGAGTAGGGCGGAAAACGTGGGGCGGTGGGTGCTCGAGGAGCGAAACCTCTATGCCGATTATAAGCGCCTCTTCGGCGCAGAACCTCCTCGGATCGCCGGTATCGCGCTGATGACCGACACCGACAATACCGGTGAGTCCGCTGTGGCGTACTACGACGACATTGTGCTCCGGTCGGTGGAAAGCGGGGACCGTTAGGAGGCAGGAGAGATGCTAAGCGTGATCATTCCGGTCCTCAACGAGGCAGAGAATCTTGAGCGCCTGCTTCCGCATCTCCGGGTGGTTTGCCCCGGGGTCGAAGTCATTGTCGTGGACGGGGGAAGTGAGGATGAGACCAGCGCGGTTGTGCGCCGGTTTCCCCATGTGAGGCTCTTCTCGAGCGAGCGGGGGAGGGCCAGGCAAATGAACGCAGGCACGAAGGTGGCGAAGGGGCAGAGCCTGCTCTTCCTCCATGCTGATACGCTCCTGCCTGCCGGGGCAGAAGCGGCGATCCTTGAAGCCGTGAGCAATCCCGATATTGTGTCTGGACGCTTCGACATCCGATTTGATAATCCTCGCCCGGTCTTCACGGTCATCGCCTTTTTTATCAACCTTCGCTCGCGCCTCACGAAGATCTGCACCGGTGATCAGGCCCTCTTTGTGAGACGGCAGACATTCGAAGAGTTGGAAGGGTATCCTGACATCCCTTTGATGGAAGATGTGGAGCTGACGAAACGGCTGAAAAAGATGGGGAGGATGGCATGTCTTCGCTCGAAGGTCACGACATCGGCGCGGAAGTGGGAGCGGGAGGGAATCTTCCGGATCATCCTGCTGATGTGGACTCTTCGTTTTCTCTATTTCGTCGGTGTGGGCTCTGATCTACTCTACCGGCTCTACTACGGCCACGCGCCTTCATCGGATGTTAAACGGCCCGCTTCAAGCGCAAGGAGGATCTGATGGACACCTTTGATCTTGCCGTGATCGGGGGCGGTACGGCGGGGCTTGTGACTGCTGCCGGCGCTGCGTCCCTCGGCGTCAAGGTCGCGCTCATCGAGCGCGACCGGCTTGGGGGCGAATGCCTACACACGGGCTGCGTCCCCTCCAAGGCCCTGATCCGCTCCGCGAAAGTCCTGCACCTGATGCGCCGGGCAGCCGATTTTGGCCTGAATACGCCCGAGGTCTCCTTCGATTTTGTGAAGGTGATGGACCGGATGCGACAGGTGCAACAGCAGGTAGGAAAGCACGACTCCCCGGAGCGGTTTAAGGGGCTCGGTGTCACGCTCTTTTCCGACCAGGCGAGCTTCTTCTCCCCTACAGAGCTCAAGGTTGGAGGGGAGCGGATTGCCGCCAAGAAGGTCGTCATCGCCACCGGCTCAAGGACTGCTGTCCCTCCGATTGAGGGGTTGGAGGAGGTCGGCTTCCTAGACCACGTCAGCGCTTTGACGCTTTCGCATCTCCCTCGATCGGTCGTAATCCTGGGGGCAGGGCCCATTGGAATCGAGTTCGCCCAGCTCTTCGCGCGCTTTGGCGTCCGGGTAATAGTCTTGGAGGTGGTGGGGCAGATCCTGCCTCGGGAAGAGCAAGAGATCGCCCAGGCGCTGGAGGCGATCCTCCGGACTGAGGGGATCGACATCCACACCTGCACCAAGGCATTTCGAGTAGAGAAGGATGGAACTCAGAAGCTTGTCCACGGAGAGTGCAGCGGTGTAGCGGTGACCTTTAGGGCCGAGGAGATCTTCCTGGCGACCGGCAGGCGGCCGAATGTGGAGGGGTTGAACCTCGAGGCGGCAGGGGTGAGCTATAACAGTAAGGGGATCATTGTGGACGAAACGTTACGGACCACCGCTCGGAACATCTGGGCCTGTGGCGACATCACAGGGAAGCTCCTCTTTACCCACGTGGCAGAGTATCAGGCCCGTCTGGTCGTCCGCAATGCGCTGTTTCCGTTCAAGAGCAAGGCGAACTATTCAGCCGTCCCCTGGTGCACCTTCACCGATCCCGAGGTGGCCAGGGTCGGCTTAACCGAGGTCGAAGCCGGGGAGCAGTTCGGAAATGTGAAGGTCTATCGGTACAGCTTTGGAGACCTGGACCGAGCCCTCTGCGACGGGGAGGCGGTAGGCCTGATAAAGCTTGTCTGTACGCCGAAGGGGAAGATCATGGGAGCCCATATCCTGGGCCCTCAGGCCGGCGACCTCATCCAGGAGGTGATCCTCGCGATGCGGAAGGGGCTCCCGGTCGGCGCGCTCGCACAGACCATCCATACCTACCCCACCCTCGCCGAGGGCGTGCGCCGGGCGGCCGATCAGTACTACCGGGAAAAGCTGTTCAGTGGGCCGCTCAAGGGGTTCCTTCAGTTGCTCATGCGTCTTGGCTAGTGTCCTGGGTCAGAAGTTCGATGAAGAGGTCGGGGCTCTCTGTATCGTCATTCCCGCCAAAGCGGGAATCCAGAACTCGCGTATTTTCCTGGATTCCGGCTCGCGCCCGCTATGCGGCCCCCGACCTGATCGGGGGCGGAATGACGGCCAGAAATATGCAACGAATTTCAGAAACAGGACACCAGGAAGAGATGGTCGAAACGGCCCACAGGTTGGAGGATGAAATGGTACGGAGAACGTGGAAGTGGCTTTTCGTGGGCTTAGTGGCCTTCGCGGCTTCGATGGGGGGTTCGGGTCCGGCCTTGGCGGGGACGGCGGGGCCTTTCAGTGAGGTTGTGAACGGCGCACCCATCATGACCGTGTTACCGAAAGACGCGATCCCCGCCATTGATCATCCCACGTTCGTCTCCGCTACCGAGGGCGACCGGGTCATGCAGCCGGAGGAGCCGGTCCTCGGCCTCACCGATGGGAAGGTCGCCAAGGCCTACTCACTCTGGCAACTCAACCACCATGAGATTGTGAACGACCAGCTCGGGACCCTCCCCATTGCCGTGACCTGGTGACCCCTCTGCTTTACGGGCATCGTGTATGTCCGGCCGACGCACCAGGGCAAGCCGATCACCTTCGGGGTCAGTGGACGGCTTTGGAAGGACGCCTTGGTCATGTATGATCGCGAAACCGACAGCCTCTGGAGCCACGTCACAGGAAGCGCCATTGTCGGGCCGCTGAGAGGGCAGACCTTGACACCCTATCCGGCTTCCCACACCACCTGGAAGCAGTGGAGACGGCTCCATCCTGATACCCTCGTCCTCTCGAAGCAGAGCGCCTTCGGGGTCGAGGGAACCCGTAACACCTACCAGCGTTACTTCGAAGACCAGGCGAAGCTGGGGATCTTCAGAACCAGGAATCCGGACGCCGTCCTCCCCGGCAAGGAGTTCGTCCTGGGATTGAGTCTGGGCGACACGCGAGTCGCCTATCCCTATCGCGATCTGAACCGCCAGCCCCTCGTGCAGGATATGGTGAGCGGCGAACCGATCCTGGTGGCCTTCTCGGCGAAAGAGGCGACGGCGGTGGCCTTCGCGAGGCGAATGGGGGAGCGGGTCCTGGAGTTTACGAGCTTGCGTGAGGTGAACGGCGACCTGGTGATGGAGGACCGGCAAACCGGTTCAACGTGGCAGGCGCTCACCGGCACGGCCATCAAAGGTCAGCTCAGCGGCAGCCGGCTACGCCAGCTCCCAACCACCAGGGCCTTCTGGTTTGCGTGGAAGGGGTTTTATCCCCAGACCCAACTCTGGCGGGCTTCATCACCCATCCCTTCGCACTTCCAACCGTGAGGTCCTAGGGTTACGCTCCCGCCTGGTTAATAGTCTTTCTGAGTTCAGTGCAAACCGGAGATCCATAAAAAGTTCTCCATACCCCTTGACTCCGTACCTAGGTGCAGGGTCTATCTTATAATTGAGTTGAGGTGAGGACATGCAGACATTGACCATAGGGCAGTTGGCGAAGCAAGCCCATGTGCATATCGAAACGATTCGCTACTACGAGCGGCGAAGGCTCATACCCGAGCCGCCTCGACGCGAATCCGGGTACCGTCAGTATCCCCTCGAGGCCGTCGAGCGGATCCGGTTCATCAGGCGCGCGCAGGAGTTGGGGTTCTCGTTGAAAGAAATCGTGGAACTCCTGTCTCTGCGTATCGATCCCGAGACGACGAGCGCAGACATTAAAAGGCGAGCGCAAGCCAAAATCGCCGATATCGACGCAAAGGTTCGCGACCTGGAACAGATGAAGACGGCGCTGATGAAGCTGGCTGCCGCCTGTCGAGGTCGCGGCCCCACCAGCGAGTGTCCGATCCTGGAGACCCTCGCATCGGATGGGAGAAAGCAGTAAGGGAGGCACACATGAGCATGGAAATGACCGTTGAATCTACACAGCGCTTCTGGAGCGACGAGCCTTCGAAACGACCAGGCCACCGGCGAATCCGCGCCCATATTGGCGGGCTGCACTGTTCGTTGTGTACCGGCACCATCGAGCGGGCACTGGGCAAGCAGACCGGGGTGGACAAGGTCGCGGTGAGCCTGACCCATGAACAAGCGCTTATCGAGTACGACCCCGCGCTTGCCAGAGCCGAGGAGCTGTTGCAGACGCTCAAGGATATCGGCTACACCATCTCCGATCCGCGCAAGCTGCGTGCGTGTGAGGAAGAAGAGCGCGCGCTGGTGCGCGAGCGCGAGCGTTTCCTCGCCGCGTTGGCCATGAGCATCGCCGCGATGGGGTTGGCCGGGTACCCGATCGATAGCGCGTGGTTCGTGCTCTGTGTGTTTTCGATCGCGAGCATGGTGGGGTTCTCCTTCGTGGTCCTGCGCAGCTATGGCGTGCGGTGGGCGCTGTCGGGCTCGGCCCTGCTCGCTGCATTCGGGGCAGGCACCTACGCTCTCCAGTTGCGCGGCGCGTTCGGCGGCGCCACGCCGTGGCTCGCCGGCGCGCTCGCCCTGACCGTCATCTTCGGCGTGGGTGGGCACATTGCGCGCATGGGCTTCATGGCGCTGCGGCGCGGCATCCTGAACCAGCACGTGCTCGTTGAGGCCGGGGCCTTCGCAGGACTGATCGGCGGCGTGGTCGGCTTGACTTTCGACCTGCCGGATTATCCGACGACCGCGTTTTTCTCGGTGGCCGTGATGGTCCTTGCCTATCACATCTTCTCAGAATGGCTGTCGCTGATCGTGAAAACCCGCAGTTCGCAGGCGGTCAAGAAGCTGCTGGACCTGGAGCCTGACGTGGCCTCTATCGTCAAGGATGGTACGGAGCAAGAAGTGCCGCTCGAAGCGGTGCGCATCGGGGACGTGGTCCGCATTCGACCGGGCGGGCGGGTCCCGGTGGACGGTCAGGTCGAGTCGGGTGAATCGGATGTGGACGAATCCCTCGTCACCGGCGAGCCGCTCCCCGTGGAGAAGCGCCCGGGCGACCGGACGGTGAGCGGTTCCCTCAACGGTCGCGGCACGCTGCTGGTGCGGGTCGCGGCGGTGGGTGAGGAGAGTTTCCTCCGGCAGGTGATCCGCAGTGTCGAAGGCGCGCGGGCGCTGAAGCCAGGCCTGCTGCACCTGGTGGACCGTGTGCTGCGCGTCTACACCCCGATGGTGCTGCTCACCGCGGCCGGCGCGACCCTCGTGTGGGCGCTCGGCCCGCTGGTCGTCGGATCCGCCCCCGATCTGCGCCGAGCGATGTTTGCCGGCCTGAGTGTGCTGGTCATGGGCTATCCCTGCGCGGTGGGGATCTCGGCGCCGCTGTCGATCGTGCGGGGCGCAGGTCAGGCGGCCGAACGCGGCGTGCTGATGCGCACGGGTGAGGCGTTTCAAGCCCTGCGACGGGTGCAGTGCGTGGTCTTCGACAAGACCGGGACGCTGACCGAGGGTCGCCCCGCGTTACGGGCGATCGTTCCGCTGGCGTGCTCGGAAGAGGAACTGCTCGTGCTGGCTGGGGCTGCAGAGGTCGGGTCTGAACACCCGCTGGCTCGCGCCGTGGTAGATGCGGCGACCAAACGCGGCATCGCGCTTCCGGAGGTACAGGAATTCGAGGCTGTGGCGGGTCAGGGCGTCCGGGCGCGTCTTAACCATTCGCGGGTGCTGGTCGGCAGCCCGGATTTTCTCGCGAGCCACGCCGTCAATCTGCAGCCGCAGGACGGACGTATCAAGGCGATCGAAGCGGAAGGGCTGACCGTGATCGGCGTGGCGCGGGGAGACGAACTGCTGGGCCTGCTGGCGCTCGGCGACGGTCTGCGGCCCGACGCAGTGGAGACGGTGCGCCGCCTGCATGCGCTCGGCATCGGAACAAGCTTGATCACCGGCGACAACGAGGAGGCGGCGCGTTATTTCGCCCGCGCCGCCGGCATCGCGGACGTGCATGCGCGCGTGCTGCCGGCCGAGAAAGCGACGATGATCCGCACGCTTCAGCAGGGCGCCCGTACGGCCATGGTTGGCGATGGGATCAACGACGCGCCGGCGCTCATGCAGGCCGAGGTCGGCATCGCCTTCGGCAGCGGCGCCGACATCGCCATCGAATCCGCCGATGTGATCATCCTCAACCAGCGGCTGGGCGCCGTGCTCGACGCCTACGAGGTCAGCCGGTACAGCTACCGAAAGATGGTGCAAAACGTCTTCCTCGCATTCCTGTTCAACGGTGTCGGGATTCCGGCCGCCGCGACAGGATTGATCTACCCCATCTGGGGCATGGTGGCCATGGCGGCCAGCGTGACGTCGATCTTCATCAATTCCCTGTGGGGCCGAGGCGCCTACTTCTTCGAGGCCATCAAGGGGGTCGGGCATCACTCGTAGATGTCTTCCAGCGTAGAGGCTTAAGAAAGGAGGAGCGGTATGGGAAAGCGAATAACGCAGGTCTCCGCTGTGATCGGATTGGCTGTGGTCCTGGCGTTAGCGTTTCCCGCGTTGACCGTGGCTGAGATCAAGCAGGTCCAGATGGGTGTCGATGGGATGGTCTGAGCCACCTGAGCATACGGGGTCCGAAAGGCCCTAACACGCCTGGATGGCGTGGACAAGGTAAAGGTCAGCTTGGAGTTGGCGCAGGTAGAGATTAAGCTCAAGGAAGGCCAGCGACTCGAGGTGGAGAAGCTCAGGAAGCTCGTCGTGGATGCAGGGTTTACGCCGA
Source organism: Candidatus Methylomirabilota bacterium (assembly GCA_003104975.1). NCBI lineage: Bacteria > Methylomirabilota (SeqCode) > Candidatus Methylomirabilota bacterium. The sequence continues at coordinate 2,533 of PQAM01000006.1, read as the reverse complement.
CCTGGATCCGGTTCGAGGCGGTAGGTCGGCTTACTACCCGAGACGGCAGTCCGGCATTCGAAGTGCGGGGAACGGAGCAAGTCATCCCGCTTGTGGCCGATGAGCAGTTTGAGACACTGCGGAAGGCCGCGAAGTTGGATGGCAGGCGCGTGAGCATCGTAGGGATGATCCCGAAAGAGAAGGAGTGGGCGCAGGTTGAGCGATTTGAGGTCCAGTAATGGCAACGAAAAACGGAAGGAGAGGTCGGTGGATCCGCGTTCTCGGATGGGTTGCTGTTTGCTGGGTGTCAGGGCCGGACCCGAGCTTCGCTGATCCGATTGTCGGCGTCGGGCCTACCACGCTCTTTTCCCTTGGAACAGCCGTGCGGGGTCTCGGGGTGTACACCCGTCTGAGTGACGGAGGCAATCGCCTCACCATCTGGGAGGCCCCAGTCTTGGCGCTCTATTCCCCTCGCCGCGATCTCAACGTAGCGTTGAGTCTCCCCTATGTCTCAAAAAATCTCACGCTGGAGGACGGCCGCCAGCGTGGCGCCGAGGGGGTCGGGGATCTTCGCCTCTTCGGCCTCTACCGCTTCTTCCGGCAGGACAGGCCCCATGGAACCATTGAGGCCACGCTGCTGGGCGGCCTGAAGCTTCCAACGGGTGACAGCGGGCGTCGCGATGCGCAAGGAAGGCTTCCGCCTGCCCTGCAGCCAGGGTCAGGCTCGGTCGATGGCCTGGTGGGGCTCAATCTGGGTTCGATCAGCCGGCGGTGGGGACTGTACCTCGGGGCGTTGGGCAAGGTCAACAGCGCGGCACGAGGGTTCAAGGCGGGGGATATGGTATCCTATGACCTCACTGTTCAATATCAGCTCTTTCCCGACTGGCCGATCCCGGACCTCTCCCAGTTTAATGTGGGCCTGGAGCTGGTGGGGACGACGGCAACCGAGGACAGAGTTGGGGGCACCTCCGTGTCCGAGTCCGGCGGGACCGAGTTCTTCCTGGCCCCGGGCTTCCAGTATTTTCTCGGTCCACAGTGGCTCATTGAAGCAGCCGTAGAACTCCCCATCAGCCGAGGCCTCGAGCGGCCCTTGGGCCTGAAGCCCGACGTGATCGTAATCTGGGGATTTCGGGGTGTGTTCTGAGCAGACCTTCTTGGCGCATCCTGCACAGACTTATCTTAATCCCATTGAACCGGCACGAGTCTAGTGCTTACTTGCGAAAGTTAGCGCACATAAACCGTCATACCCGCGAAGCTTGTCCCCGCAGGCTTAAAGCGGGGAGCGGGTATCCAGTAAAAACAATGGATTCCCGCTTAAGGACTGCGGGAATGACGTTACGGGTATTATTGCAATCAAGTACTAGGCCGGCATTGGCGGCTTCTGCAAGGGGTTTACTGTAAGCTAGCCTGGAACCCGGCCTTGCGTACCGCTTCGATCATTTGCTCGATGGTCACGACGCCTTGCTCATACGTGACGCGCGCGAGCTTGTCCTTAAAACTTACCTCTGCGCTTGTGACGCCCTTCAGCCCTTCCAGGGCCTTCTTGACCACGAGGGGTCAGGCGCCTCACGTCATGCCGTCAATCCGCAGGCGTACGACGGCGGTCTCTGAGGCCGTCGCCTCCCTCAGAAGCAGAAGAAGCGATGCTCCCATTCCCCAGAAAAGGAAGGTGCGTCGATCGTACTCACGCGTAGCCTTCATTGGGTCCCACCTCCATGGTTCATGTTGGAATGCTCCACTGCGGAGCCGGACATCGGCATGGTATCCGACCCACCGGATGTGACGCGCATCAGCAGGTCGGCGGTGAAGTTCGGGAGTTGGTCCAGTGCGACGGCTCCGGCCACAATAACAGTTGCAAGCAGGAGGAATACCAGATTCAATCGTCCACCTGACATCCTGCAACTAAGCGCATTGCATCGCTTGCGCTCACGAAGATAAAAGGCCCAGCCGAGACTGACCCCGATGATCCCCGCCGGGATGAAGATGGCCCGGTACTGCATGGTGGTCATCATGAAGGCCCCGCTGCCCAGCCCCAGCACAATCACCGCAAGCGGCAGGAGACAGCAGAGTGAAGCGATGGCCGCGGACACCATCCCAAAAAAGCCGGACTTCACATCTGGTATTCGCATGTCTCTCACACCTCACATCTTCTCAAGCGCATAGGCGCCGTAAGCATAGGTCACCCGTTGCGTGATCCCGTGGCACTCAACGATATCGCCGGGCCGCACGTCATCAGGAAGGACGACGACTTCATCTCCGACGGCGCAACTCGCGGTCTTGAGCACCACGGCTGACCAGTTACCGTCTTGCTCGCTCACCCGGAGCGAGAGGCCCGCTCAGTTAGGACAGGCGATGATGTCGCCTGAGCGCGTCCCCGCCGGAAGCTCGATCTCCTGCCCGCATCCATTGCAATGGACTGTAACCATCCTGCCTCCAAGACCTGACCGCAATGGCCTTAGCTGAGCCCGAGCAGTCGCTGAAGTTTCCCTCGATCGAAACCGACGACGACCTCGCCGTCGATGACTGTCACGGGTGTCGCCCGGTAGCCGAGCTT